>JBMLPO010000238.1:0-9885 GCA_049242065.1 Bacteroidia bacterium | reverse complement strand
AGGTCTTTTCACCTTGTGAGCCCTCAAAATGCAATGGAAGTCTAATTATTGACATGTACCAGTTTAGTTTGGAATCTTATTTAATGCGTGCTTTATTCAAAACGACTCGATTTAAGGCTTCAAAATTACAAAATTCAAACTCATTACCTCTATAATTTGAAATTTCTGATGCCTTTTAAAGGGTTCAATGCATTTAGATTCAATACAAAACTGCTGCGTTGGAAAAATCCTGTATGGCCATTATTTTCCCAGTACGAAACAACTTCCTTACTACTTATTTTTTCAATTGGGAAGTAAATTCTCAAATAATCTCCAATAATTTGAAGGTAGATTCCTCCAGAATAATTAAGTTGATTATTGTAGACTGTTTTTGCTGTTTGAGGCTCATACCCTACAATTGGGCAGTAGTTGATATCGTAATAAAAACCAATTGGAATTTTTATTTTAGGGATTGGCAAAGTAAAGTTGGCGGCTACTATCCATTTGTTGGTATTACCAATATTCACCATGTTTCTAAATCCAGCATCTCTATGAATAATTTGATTGGCAAACATAGAACTTGAACCAGGTCCGTCTGCTCTAGCAAAAAGGGTTTGATCATACAAATAATCATTATCTCCAGAAACTGCTCCCGCATTAAAATAACTTCTTTGTAGATTAAGGTCGTTAAGTGTGTTGGTGTTCGATTGAACCTGTTTAAAAAACATACCTCCGAATAACCTCAGCTGAGCTTTTTTCTTACCATCATTGTATAAAAATCCTTGATCAAAAGTGATTGCAAGTCGGTTTATTTGACTGTTGTTCATTCCCAATTGATAATCAATTTGTGCACTAGCAGGGAACAATTTGAAATTTCTTATATAGTTATAATTCAAATTAAGAATACCTGTGTTTTGATTAAACCCTTTAAAATAATCACTACCTGATTTTTGTTCATTTATCATGACATACCTTAAAGTAATATCTTGTTGAATACCGGATCTTCTATTTTTTGGCTTCAATCCTATAAGAATAAAGGGTTCTAGTTTTTCATAACTTGCTTTACCATTATAGATATAGGCATTACCATTGCTTTCTGTTTGAATATAATTCGTATTGGTTCCAAAACGAGCGAATTTGGCTCCAATTTGGATGAGTTTGATTTTACTTTGTAAAGGATATATGTTTCTCCAGTATTGGGCATAACCATTGATGTCTTTAGTTTGAAAGCTATATAGCGGACTCACTGCAAATTCATTTTTAGCTTGTGGTACAAGACTATTATAAACAGCAAATCCTAGCATGCTCTTATTATAATTATTCCACGCATAAATTGGAGTAATAAAAGTCTTTTTCATCTTAGGACTTTCTAAACCCAATAAAGGCTTTAATTTCCAAGGCATCCCTGAAAGAAAAGAATTGGGTTGAATGAAGTTGTTGCCATTATATAATTCTAATGGTGCCTCTTGAAAAGCAACTCTGAAAATGATTTTTTTCTTATCGGATGAAGGAATTGAACTATAAAGTTTAAATGAAGAGAAGGGAATAATGTATTCATTTTCTGCACCAAGCCATTGTGTTTCAATTAAACTATCTCCAATAAATAAACTAACAGGAATAGGGCCTCTTAATGAACCTACATTTTTTACTTTGAGTCCATTTTTTTGTTTACAAATTTTGATATCCTGTTTCTTTTCACTTCCTAAAACATCAGCAAAGAACCAAGATAAATCTTTACCAGAGAACTGATTTGCATGATTCATAAAGTCCTGAGGCAGCGGATGCTTAAACTTCCATTTATCGTAATAGGCTTGCATCATTTTGTCGAATTTCTCAGTACCTAAATAAGATTGCAGATAACTAAAAGCCAATGGATTTTTAGCATAAATAATGGCTCCATAATTAAAATCAGTATAGAGTATGCTGTTTAAATTTCCAGCTTGGTCTTCATTTTTTCTTGCTGAAAACTCATACATAATTTTAGCTTGGTCAACATCTTTGATTCCTAGTTTTAATCCACCAAAATTAGCAACACCATCTTCCTTTTTTTTGCCCTCGCGTGCTTGTCTATTTTCATAATAAGTATTCAGACTTTCATCCATCCATGGGTATTCTCTTTCGTTTGAACCCAAGATGCCATAAAACCAGTTGTGCCCTACTTCATGAACTATGGTAGTTTTATCAATGCTTTGGCAATTGGTAATAGTTGGATATTCCATGCCTCCGCCAGATTCAAGTGGTGTTATAACAACAGTTGCATGCGAATAAGGGTATTCTCCAACCTTTTCGCTGTAGAATTTAACCGCATCATTGATATAGTTTACACCCTTTTTTCTTTCTTCCTCTTTTCCTTTTTCTGTAAATAACCAAGTATCAACTATTTTACCCGAATTGAGTTTAATTTCACTTTTATTGATTTTAAAATTTCTACTGCAGAACCAAGCAAAATCATGGATATTATCTTGAACAAAGCGAAGTTTTTTGGTATCAGATGTACTAGGGTTTGTTACTTTTGAATCATTTATTTTTTCGTTCCACCAAGTAAGTTCTTCAGGATTTTTTAAATCACCGGTTGCAGCCAAAACAAATTCTTTTGGCACTTCAATTTCAACTTCAAATTTTCCAAATTCGCTGTAAAACTCTCCTTGATCGAGATATGACATTGGATTCCATCCATTCACATCATATACAGCTGGTTTTGGATACCATTGAGTAATGCAATAAATGCCATTTTCAACTCCGGCTCGGCTGTATACTTTACCAGGTAGTTTTACTATAAACGGGGTGGTAAAAGTTAACTTTTGACCAGGTAATAAAGCTTGTGGCAAACGAATACGTGCATAATCAGGCTCTTTTTCGAATAACAATTCTACAGGGATTCCATTGATTTGAGGTTTTAATGAATCAATCCATCCCCTCATTTCATCTTTAGCGAAATAAAGTTCTGTTTTGCCCGCTTCTACTTGTTGTTTTGCTAGCTGAGTATTTTTGTCTTTGTAAGCATTCGGCCATAAATGCAGGTAAAATTCAGTGATGATATCCGGTGAATTATTGGTATAAATGAACTGTTCAAACCCCTTTAAACTTCTGCTATTGGTGTCTAATTGTACCTGTATGGAATAGTCGACATGTTGCTGCCACTTTGCCTGATTTTGCTTTTTTGGCAAAGTTTGTGATACTACAGAGGTCGTATACAAAGTTAATAGTAGTAATAAGGAATTTAATTTCATTTTGCAATAATTTCTGTTAACGTAAAGTTCAAAAATTATAAAAAAATTTAACACTTCCGATACCGCTCATCAGGTTTGTAGGATTATTTTTGGAGTATAAATATGTGGTCTATGGATGGAAATGATTTTTTAGGGGAGGAAACTGGCAATTTGGTTCAGCGGTACGAGAAGATGCTTAGGAATAAGACCAAGGATTATTTTGAAGCAGAGGCCATCGAAGCAATTGTTGATTATTATATCACTCAAGAAAAATATAAAAAGGCACAAGATGCTGTAGATTTTGGTTTGGAGCTGTATCCAAATCATGTTGGTTTTTGGGTAAAGATGGCAGAAATATTTGTTTACCTAGAAAAGTATGAAGAAGCTAGAGAGGAAATTGAGCGAGCAGAATTATACGAACCATTTAATCCAGAAATTCTTTTTCTTAAAGGTGAAGTATTTTTGGCTTTAGGTGATTTAACTGAAGCTGAAGAATGGTTTCAAAAGGCTTTGATACATTGCGATGATAAAATTGATATGCTGTTTGAAATAGCTTATGTATATCAAGATTACGATCATTTTGGAAAAGCTTCAGAATATTTTGAAGAAATTATCGCTATTGAACCCGATTTAGATCAAGCTTATTATGAAGCAGCTAGTTGTTTTGATTTAACTGGACAATATCCAAAGGCTGTTTCCTTATTAAATAAATTGATTGATCAAGAGCCTTACAATTCATCTGCTTGGTACAACTTAGGTGTGATGTACAGTAAAATGAATAAGCATGAAAAGGCAATTGAAGCATTTGATTTTTGTTTGGTGATTGATGAAGATTACTCAGTAGCAAAATTCAATAAAGCCAATGCTTTAGTAGAGCTTGATAAGTTTGAAGAAGCGCTTGAGGAATACAAAGATGTAGTTACTATGGAGGGAGGAGATAGCATTACTTTTTGTAATATGGGTGGATGTTGTGAAAGGTTAAATAGGAATGAAGAAGCCCGTGAGTATTACAAAAAAGCTGCAAAAATGAATCCTAATGTTGCAGAAGCTTGGTTTGGTGTTGGCTTAACATACGATAAGGATGGAGCAAGCAAAGAGGCTTTACAATACTTTAAAAGAGCTACTTTACTCGAGCCAGAAAACCCTGAATACTTATTGGTTTTAGCTGAATGTGAATTCAGAATGGGCTTTAAAAAAGAAGCAGAGTTTATTTATGCAAAGCTTACTGATATGGATCCAGGTATGATGGAAGCGTGGTTGGATTGGAGTTTTGTTAAATACGCTGATCACGATATCAACGCTGCGATTGAGCTGCTTCAAAAGGCAATTTCTTACGATACTTTTTGTCACCAATACCATTATCGTTTAGTAGTTTACTTGTTTGAAAACCTTAGGGTAAAGGAAGCTTTAACTCACTTAGAAACTGCCTTGACTTTAAATCATGCAGACCATTTTCTGATGTTTGAAATCAAGCCAGAATTGGAAAAAGTTCATGAAATTACTTTGGCAATTGAGGCATTTCGTGATTCAAACTAGGATTCTTTTTTAACTTATTTCTTATCCATTTAATTCCACTTGATATCCCTAGAATCAACAAGCAAACACCAATGATGAGTGCATAACTCAACATGACTTCACTTGATGTTCCGGTTGGACTATTTAAGCAAAAGAAACTTTTGAAGCCAATCATATTTGATAAGATATTTTGATTCATTATTAAATTACACTTTTAACTAAATTAGGTTCAATTGACTCATTTATCAAACAAATTGTTCAATTTACCGCATTAAATGGGTAAAATCATTGGGCAAGGGTTAATAATACATGAAAAAGAGAGTATTTTCGCCCTGCTTTAAAAATAAACATCATGAAGAACTTTAAATTAAAACATATTCCAGAGCGTCCTGCAAAACCAAGAAACAAAGGTCTTACCATGGTAATGGATAAAGGATTAAGTATGCGTGAAGCGGAGGACTTGATTGCTGCAAGCGGAGAATACACTGATATCATTAAACTTGGATTTGGAACTTCATATGTTACTCCTTTCTTACAAGACAAAATTAAATTGTACCAAGAAAGTGGGATGATAGTTTATTTTGGCGGAACATTGTTTGAAGCTTATTTGGTTAGGAATCAGTTTGAGGATTATATAAAGGTTTTAGAAAAGTATGGGATGAAACATGCTGAAATTTCAGATGGTTCAATTGAATTACCTCATGATCTCAAATTGGATTATATCGATAAATTAAGTCAACATGTAACTGTATTATCTGAAGTAGGGAGTAAGGATGTTGAGAAAATTATCCCGCCTTACCAATGGATTGAGTTGATGCAAAGCGAACTACAGGCTGGAGCTTGGAAGGTAATTGCCGAGGCTAGAGAAGCAGGAAATGTTGGCGTATACAGAAGCAGCGGAGAAGTGCGGGAGGGATTGGTTCAAGAAATTCTAACTAAAATCCCTGAGGAAAATATTATTTGGGAAGCTCCTCAAAAAGCACAACAAACATATTTTATCAAGTTGGTAGGAGCTAATGTGAACTTAGGTAATATCGCTCCCAATGATATTATCCCTCTAGAAACCCTTCGTTTGGGATTAAGAAGTGATACATTTAGTTTCTTTTTGGGTAAAGGAACCAAGTATATTCCTAAGAAAAAGTAATTATTTGAATTGATTCAGATATTTTGTTGTTTTGATTAGTTATTAGAATTGGAGTTAGCGAGTATGAGTTTACAAACACAAGTAAATGCCGATATCATTACGGCAATGAAAGCAAAAGATGAAGTAAGTTTAAGAGCTTTGAGGGGATTAAAGTCGGCCTTATTGCTAGCAGGTTCTGAAGCTGGTGCAAACGGGACGGTTGAAGATGAACAAGCCATTAAAATTTTTCAAAAATTAGCTAAACAACGCAAAGAATCATTGGAAATTTATATCCAGAACAATAGAGAAGATTTGGCAAAAACTGAAGCGGAGGAATTGGCTGTAATCGAAAAATACTTACCAAAGCAATTGACTGAGGAAGAAATCACAGTGGAATTAAAGCAAATCCTTGCAGACGCTGGAGCCAGCTCTGCTGCCGACTTCGGAAAAGTAATGCCAATTGCAATGAAAGCTTTTGCGGGAAGAGCAGACGGAAAAATTATTTCCGCTTTGTTGAAGTCGTTATTGGCTTAATTTTTTTATTTTTATAAAAGTAAATGGGCATTTTGAGTGCCCATTTGTGTGTAAATTAAAATGTATGACAGAAGAAGAGAGAATTAAAAGGGCCTTTCAGAAGAAGGATTGGCCAGAAATTAAAGTGAGCGATAGCTGGGCTACGTTTAAAATCATGGCAGAGTTTGTAGAAGGCTTTGAGAAGATGAGTAAAATTGGTCCCTGTGTTTCTGTTTTTGGTTCGGCAAGAACAAAAAACGATAACAAGTATTACTTATTAGCAGAAGAAATTGGAAGAAAGTTGGTAGCCGCTGGTTTTGGTGTGATAACAGGCGGTGGACCGGGTATTATGGAAGCTGGAAATAAAGGTGCATTTGAGGCTGGAGGTAAATCAGTTGGTCTAAATATTGAATTGCCTTTCGAACAATTCCACAATCGTTATATCGATCATGATAAGAATATCAATTTCGATTATTTCTTTGTTAGAAAAGTGATGTTTGTTAAATACGCTCAAGGCTTTATTGCTATGCCGGGTGGATTTGGAACTATGGATGAATTGTTTGAATCTCTTACACTCATTCAAACTCATAAAGTTGCACGTTTCCCTGTTGTTTTAGTAGGAAGTGAATTTTGGGGTGGACTGCTCGACTGGTTAAAAACTACTATGTGCGAAAAAGAGAAAAATATCAATCCTGAAGATATGTTCCTGTTTAAGGTGGTTGATACTGCAGATGATGCGGTTAATCATATTCTTGACTATTACTCTGAGATGAGTATTCGTCCTAATTTTTAATTCAAAATTTATTAGCCAATTAAATCAGGTAAAAATTCAATTTCTTGAGTTTCGACTTTGTTTTAATTGGCATATTCATTTAAAATGCACTCGAAATAAATTTCAGTTTCGAGCCTAATTATTTTTCACAAATGAGTTCATTAAAAGAAGATGCACTGAATTACCATAGCAAAGGTAGACCTGGGAAAATTGCTGTTGTATCAACGAAACCTACCAATACCAAAAGAGATTTAAGTTTAGCTTATTCTCCTGGAGTGGCAGAACCTTGTTTGGCAATTGCAGAGAAACCGGAGGATGTTTATAAATATACAGCTAAAGGAAACTTGGTAGCAGTTATTTCAAATGGTACCGCCGTTCTAGGCTTAGGTGATATTGGTCCTGAAGCTTCAAAGCCAGTAATGGAAGGAAAGGGTGTATTGTTTAAAATCTTCGCTGATATTGATGTTTTTGATATTGAAATCAATACCAAGGATACCGAAGAATTTATTCAAACAGTAAAAAATATAGCCTGCACATTTGGGGGTATCAATCTTGAAGATATCAAAGCACCTGAATGCTTTGAGATTGAAAAACGTTTGAAAGAAGAATTAGATATTCCTATTATGCATGATGATCAGCATGGAACTGCAATCATTACTGGTGCAGCCTTATTGAATGCATTGGTGGTAGTTGGAAAGAAGATTGAAGATATCCAAGTTGTTTATAATGGTGCTGGGGCTTCTGCAATTAGTTGCGCAAAAATTATGTTGGCTTTAGGAGTGAAACCAGAAAACTTAGTGATGTGCGACAGCAAAGGAGTAATCAGAAAAGACAACCCTAATCTTGATGCCAATAAGCAACAATTTGCAACATCAAGAGACATTCGCACATTAGAGGAAGCCATGATGAACGCAGATGTTTTTGTGGGTCTTTCTAAAGCTGATGTGGTTAGTCCTGATATGCTACGAAGCATGAATAAGGATTGTATTGTTTTTGCATTGGCTAATCCAAATCCTGAAATTTCATACGAGGCTGCTATGGCTTCACGTCCTGATATTATTATGTGCACAGGAAGAAGCGATCATCCTAACCAAGTGAATAATGTTTTGGGATTTCCATATATCTTCAGAGGTGCCTTAGATGTTAGGGCAACTAAGATTACAGAGCAGATGAAGTTGGCTGCAGTTTATGCATTGGCAGATTTAGCTAAAGAACCCGTTCCTGAAATTGTTTTATTGGCATATGATGAAAAGAATGTAACATTTGGTAAAACCTATATCATTCCTAAACCAATAGATCCAAGATTAATTACAACAGTTTCTCCTGCAGTAGCAAAAGCTGCTATGGAATCTGGGGTGGCAAGAAATCCAATTACTGATTGGGATGCCTACCACAACCAATTATTGAATCGCTTAGGACGAGAAAATAATTTCATCAGGGCTTTATCAGATAAGGCTAAGCAAAATCCAAAACGAGTAGTATTTAGTGAAGCTGATAATTATAAGATTTTAAAAGCTGCACAAATTGTTAAAGATGATGGAATAGCAATTCCAATTTTATTAGGCAATAAAAAGAAGATTCAGCAAATCATTGAAGAAAACCATATCAAACTAGACGATGTACAAATCATCGATCCAATGGAAGAGGAAACTAAACGACATGCATTTGCTGAGATTTTATACCAAAAAAGACAACGCAGAGGTATTAGTTTGCACGAGGCTAGAAAGCTCATGCGTGATAGACATTACTTTGCACCAATGATGGTTGAAATGGGAGAGGCAGATGCCATGATTTCTGGTTTAACTAAAAATTATCCTTCAACAATACGTCCGGCTTTACAAATTTTAGGTAAGGAAGAAAATACTTCCGTTGTTGCTGGTATGTATATCATGCTAAGTAAAAAGGGAACCTTGTTCTTTGCAGACTGTACAGTGAATCCTGTTCCAGGGGTTGATGAATTGGTGGATATTTCGAAACTGGCTTATCATGCAGTAAAGAAATTCAATCGTAATCCTAGAATGGCTTTGTTATCATACAGTAATTTTGGTTCTGCTTCAGGTGATGTGCCAAGTAAAATGTCAACTGTTCGAGAAAAACTGAAGAAAGAATTCCCTTATATGATTGTTGATGGTGAGATTCAAGCAAACATTGCACTTAACCAAAAATTATTACAAGAGAATTTTCCATTCAGTGAATTGAATGGAGAACCAGTGAATACCTTTATTTTTCCTTCACTTTCAAGTGGAAATATCACCTATAAAATGCTTCAGGAATTAGGCGCTGCAGAAGCTATTGGTCCTGTTTTATTAGGCTTGAAAAAATCTGCTCATGTATTGCAATTAGGAAGTAGCATACGCGAGATTGTCAATATGGTAACGATTGCGGTGGTTGACGCACAGGCAAAGTCTTAATTATATAAAAACCTATTGAAAGGCTGCTTACACTTGTTGTAGCAGCCTTTTTTTTATAGATTCATTTTATCCTCACTTCAGAACGCAGGAAATAAATGAAAAGGGAGTCTAAGCATAAAAGATTACCTTTATTTGGTAATCCAACATGTAAAAACCATCACCATGAAGAAACTATTAATAACAGGTTTAATTGTAGCTTTTGCCTTAGAGAGCATTTCACAAAGCAATCCCATTATTACATCTTGGTTAAGAAATACCACAGGAATAAAAGGTCGCCATTATGTGAAGAATAATTCAACAGCCATTAATGATGCAGATTCTGCAAATGTGAAAACAGTTTTGTATTCTGCAAATTCAGTTTAT
>JBMLPO010000237.1:0-5442 GCA_049242065.1 Bacteroidia bacterium | reverse complement strand
AAATTGTCATATTCGAAAAGGGAGAATACATCTCCTATGCCAATTGCGGTTTGCCCTATTATATTGGGAATGTAATTAAAAATAGAAATTCACTTTTTGTTCAAACTGCAGCTTCATTCAATAAACGATTCAATATCGATGTAAGAACTTTAACCGAAGTGGTTTCTATTCATGCTGAAGAAAAATACATCATTGCCAAAAATCAAGTAGATGGCAAAGAGTACAAAGAGTCTTTTGATAAATTGGTTTTATCTCCAGGTGCAGAACCCATTCGTCCTGCATTACCAGGCATTTTAAATGAAGGTATTTTTACTTTACGTAATGTAGCCGATACCGATTATATCAAATCTTATGTGCAAGAGAAGACCACACGCAGAGCTGTTGTAATTGGTGCGGGTTTTATTGGATTAGAAATGGCTGAAAACCTACATGAGTTAGGTATTGAAGTGAGCATCATTGAAATGGGTAATCAAATTTTAGCGCCACTCGATTTTGAAATGGCTGCCATCACTCAACAACATATTCGTTCCAAAGGGGTGCAACTTCACCTCAATTCCATGGTGACAGGCTTTGAAAAATCTGATGCGGGTCTTTTGGTTTTATTAAAAGACCAAGAAGCCATTCCTGCCGACTTAGTGATCATGTCGATTGGTGTGAAACCAGATACCCGATTGGCGCAAATGGCGGGATTAAAAATTGGTCCTGCAAAAGGCATTTGGGTGAATGAGTATTTACAAACTTCAGACCCCGATATTTATGCAGTAGGTGATGCCATAGAATTTGAAAACCCTATTTCCAATCAGTCTATGAATACCTACTTAGCTGGCCCCGCAAATAAACAAGGTCGATTGGTGGCAAACAATATTGTTCAAGGCAATACTCATTCCTATAAAGGAGCTATCAATACTGCAATTGTAAAGGTATTCGATTTAACAGTTGCAAGTGCAGGAATGGCTTCGAAGAATTTAAACAGAGTTGGAATTCAACATGTAGTTTCAACTACTCACAATGGGTCGCATGCAGGCTATTATCCTGGAGCAAAACAAATGAGTATTCAGCTTTCATTTGATGCCAATAATGGTCGCTTATATGGTGCTCAAATTGTGGGTTATGATGGAGTAGATAAAAGAATTGATGTACTTTCTTCTGTTATTCAAAGAGCAGGAAATATAGAGGAGCTGGTGGAATTTGAACATGCATATGCGCCGCCATTTTCTTCAGCCAAAGATCCAGTGAACATGGCGGGATTTGTAGCAGAAAATATCATCTTAAAGAAGCATGAAATTTTCCATTGGAACGAGATTGAGCAGCTACCTGAAGATGCAGTTTTAATTGATGTAAGAACCATTTTAGAATATGAAAATGGTCATATACCAGGAGCCATTCATATCCCTGTTGATGATTTAAGAAGCCGTATCCATGAAATCAATCCTACACAGCAAATTTACTTGTATTGTCAAGGTGGCTTGAGAGGATATTTAGCTCAACAAATTTTAAAGCAAAATGGCATCCATTCAAGTTTAAACCTATCTGGTGGTTACCAAGTTTGGAATACTTGTATGCTTGAAAAAAAGGTATACAAGGAAATGGAATTGTTCGCTTAATAGAATCAGCAAAAAAAATCCCCATTGGTGCGCAATGGGGATTTTTTTATTTATGTTGGCTCTGCTAATTCTTCATTTTAATCAGCTTTTCTTGGAAGATACGCTGTCCGGCTTGGCGAATCTCAATGAGGTATATTCCATCACGGAATGAGCTCATTTCAATTAACTCAATTGAGCTTGATAATTCATTTGACTTCAATTGTTTTTCTAATACCAGTTCCCCATTTATTTGATAAACATAAACCTTGAATTCCTTATTAGGATCGGATGTATTCAACCAAATATATGGATAGTCTTGCACGGGATTACTCATGGTAATTTCAATGGCATCTAAATTATCTTCTACCTTCAAGCGAACTATTTTACTAAACGATTCCACTCCATCTACATCCACTTGTTTGATTCTATAATAAACCGATGTGGATGTTTCATTTGATTCATCTAAATAAGAATAATGTTGTATTTGATTGGAGTACTTTCCTGCTCCTACTTTTCCTCTATCAGTAAACTGAATACCATCCGCTGAAACTTGCACTACAAAATAAGCATTGTTTATTTCGGAGGCAGTACTCCAATCAATTTTATTTACAGATTCAGCATATTTAGAAGCACGTACATCCAACCATTTTACAGGTAGCGCATTCACTCCCGATTGGCTTCCAATAGACAAATCGGAGAATGTATTGATGAATCCAGTAAACAAGGAATTACTTGAATAATTGCTACTAATGGCATTCCAAGAACCATTGTAATCCGACCTCCTGATTACATATAAACTATCTGGTGATGTAATACCAGGAATGGCACTGGTATTGATGGTCACATTAAATTCAATGGCATTACTTGCTACACCTGTTCCAATTCCTGTATAGGTTAATGCATACCAATTCGTTTTACTTACATTATTCGGAGTAAAAATACTTAAGTTATTGGTAAGAGCCGATGTATTCGTAGCAAACACAGGTGAGGCTGAGGAGAATGGTTCGCTATTGTATCTGCTGATGCTGAGCTCTCCGGATGTTCCTCCCAATGCGTTAAAATACAAAGACAAATCACCCAATGTAACAGTACCGCTTGAACTGATATTCTGACTTAAAAAACTACTTGGATTGCTAACAGAAATATTGGCAATATATACACCATTACCTGCTGCTGCCACATCTCTAAATGCGATTAATACATATGGATTGCCAGCATACGCACTTAAGTTCACACATTCATATCTCCAATCAGAACCATATACCGGCGTATATGAAAAGCTTGTTGCGGTATCAGTGCCTAAAGTAGGTACAGACAACTGACTAGATTTGGTATACAAAGGAGCAAATGACAAACCACCATTGGTACTGATCATTACTTGTAAGGTATCATCTAATCCGATGAGCGTACTCGGTGCATGTGCCACATGAAAATGCAAAACAGGATTACTTGTATTCATTAAACTTATTGGTGGTGAAATAATCAATGCATCTCTGTTAAATGTTACAATATTATCGGCATATAAAACCGTAGTGCTGCTTTGGCCATTAGGTTGCACTGCTGTTTTTTGCTTCCATAAGGCAGGAGTATTTCTGATTGTTGTCCATGAGCCCAATAAATTACTTGCAATTCGATAAGGTAGCACATTTGCAGGCGCCACATTAAATTGAAAACTTAAAGTATCATTCCCTTTGAGTCCATCACCTGGAAAGGCAGTATAAATTTTAATATTCCTTGGACCAGCTGTACTAAAATTCATGGACTGAATTCCGCTAAACACCACACTGGTGGTATCACCTGGATTCAGGGCAACTGTAGTACTCACAGGACCTACCGCTGCACCGCCATTGATACTGTACCAAACTTGCACACCAGCACTTCTTGCTTGTGTGCCAAAATTCTTTACAACTGCATGCAATGGCACATTCACATTCAAAGGAACGGCTGTTCCCTGACGTGGCCCTGATAAAGAAACACCCACATCAATTGGAGGTAAGGGTTCAACTGTGCATTCCATCATCAAGCGTGTTGTTGACCAGATAACAGGATTGGCATAAGTTACTCCAACAGGAACATTGGTAACTCCACCTGCAGCAGTTTGTGACATAAAATAAAAGACAGCATCGGGTCTGATAGGTACTTCTGTTTGTGATGTTCCTAAAAAATAATTCAAACTATTTACGGTATTTCCACCTGCAATACCCACTATAATGGATTGATTACTCACAGTTGCGGGAATGGACATGTTAAAAGTCAGTATATTTCCCAAATCAGATGTCTGCACAATATAAGCTGGAGAGCGTGCTATAATCACACCCAATGAATCCATAACCAATCCGCAAACAGTATCATTCACTGCATCTGAATTAGCAGCCAAAGGACTTCTTACTTGTGTGACCAAACCTGTTCCAGCAACAAAATATTTTGCGCCCCAAAAATGTGCAATGGTAGTTCCATTTCCACCACTTGAAGGAATCAAGGTATCGGTATAAGCATGTCTGTTATTGGAGATAGACAAACTATAGGTTTTGGTATTATTGGCATTGTTATCATCTGAAGGTACTGAAACAGTGATTAAATTATTGCCAGTATTTGTTGGAAAGAATGGAGCGAATGAAACATTAGTAGAACCATTCACAGCCAAATTAGGAATGGTAGCTGTTGTGGTATATGTATTGGCCCCGGTTATATTGAGCGTAACTTGTACATTACTCAATGCATTGATACCAGTATTTAAAATATTGGCACGAATACTATCTGGACGATAAAAAGGAAGTGCCACTCTTCCTTGCGCATATACTGCTCTAACTGCTGCATCATTCAAGGTAAGCGGCGTAAAAGTATAAGTTCGTCCTATACCCGGAGCTGGCCCCGCAGGCGTACTCGTAGGGTTTCGGTAGTTCACTGCATTGTTTAAATAAAAACCTGTATTGGCAACTGCACCCGACCAAGCAACGGTGGAGCCCTTTACCAAATGCAAATTCTGATTTGCCAATGTCATACTTCTTCCCACCAATCCCACAGCAGAAAATCTTGCAGCAGCTAAACTCACTGTGCTGGTCCATTTTCCATAAACATACTCTATGACGTTGGTGGTTTCATACAATTTAATTTGAAAATTAATGGTATCCCATAAACCACCAATGCTTGCTTGTAATTTATCTTTTACATTCTTCCATTGTATGGTGCATACTTGTGAGCCTGGACTTCCACTAATCTCATAACGGAACTCAGCCGCATTGGTTCCTGCAAATAAATCTTGACCAAATGCAAACAGCATACTGGTATCTTTAGCCAAAGGAGTTGGAGAAGTGGTTGCAGTAAAAGGTCCATTAGGTGGAGGCTGTACATGACCAGTAAATAAGAAATGTCTAGATGGAGTATCAACCCCTAATTTGATAAAACCATTGGTACTAAAAACAAATGAATCGTAGGAAGCACCATTGAAATTAAAAGTAAAGCCAATAGGTAAGGGTGCAGAAAATGCATCATCCGTATTACTTACAGGGATGATGCTTCCATTGGTACCTAAATCGGTATAGGTTCCCAATGAAGTTGTAAAACCGCCGGGCTGGTAGTTGAGTTGTGCTTTGAGGCTTGTTACTACCAAAATCCACATCGAAAAAAGACAAAAAATGGTAAATGTTTTTTTCATAATAAAGAACAGTTTGGGGTGTAAATGATGATCAACAACCAGGACACTTCATCCATAATTGCTAAATCGATGATAATTAAAAAAACTTAAAAAAGAAACTTAATTATTTAAGAATCAAACGATAAAAAAACCCCAAACTCCCATTTTACGGCGGTTGAGAAGAAATAAAATTTCATTTGGCAGATGAATTGATGATTGATCTTT
>JBMLPO010000236.1:0-3365 GCA_049242065.1 Bacteroidia bacterium | reverse complement strand
TTCTATCAGCAAAATTTTCCTGGAGTTTTTCCCAAATAATCATTGCCGATTGAATCGTTTTGCTACTTTCTCCTGATTTTATTTCAATAGTCTGTGTATCCACCAAATAAGAACTGAGCAAAGGCCAACAGTATTTTTTGGTATTTTCATCAAGGAGAACAAATACTTTTGAATAAGACCTTTCTATCAGTAATTCAGAAAGTTGCTCTAAAACATCGTTTCCAAAATAAATCTTATATTCTTTTGTGAAAATTTCTTTCATTAAACTGATAATAGTAATATACTTTTGCGCAGCCAAAATACGGCTTTTTATACTTAATCATGTTTGTTTATTAAACAAATTACAATATGGAAACTCTGAATTTTAATAATACTGAAATAGCGTTCAAAGCTAAATCTGATGGCGAACTCAGAAACTCTCATTTTTTATTCAAAGCAATTGGATATAATTGGTTGGTGCAAATTGGCCCAGCTATGGTGAATGCCTGCTTTGCTATTCACTTGCCCATTAAAGGTATAATCAAAGCTACAGTTTTCAAACAGTTCTGCGGCGGAGAAAGTATTAATGATTGTGAATTGGCAATGAACACTATGTACAAACATGGTGTAGGTACCATACTAGATTATTCGGTTGAAGGTGAAGAAGAAGAAAGTGAATTTGAAGAAACCGCTGAAGAAATAATCAGAACCATTAAAAAAGCTGCGGGTGATAAACGAATTCCTTTTAGTGTATTTAAAGTAACAGGAGTCATGAGATTTGGTTTACTTGAAAGCTTAAATGATGGTAAAACACCCAATGAGGCTGAGGCAAATGAATTAGCCAAAGCAAAAGCACGAATCGAAAAAATTTGCCAAACTGCTTACGACTTAAACGTTAGGATTTTTATAGATGCAGAAGAAAGTTGGATTCAGAACACCATCGACAGCATTGCTGAGGAGATGATGCTCAAATACAATTCTCAAAAAGCAATTGTATACAATACCCTCCAATTTTACAGACACGATAGACTTGCTTATTTAAAGGAGGCTTTCAAAAGAGCAGAGGCGGCTAATTATCATTATGGAATTAAATTGGTAAGAGGTGCCTACATGGAAAAAGAATCGGAAAGAGCCCAGCAAATGGCTTATAAAAACCCTATTCAACCAAGCAAAGCAGCCACAGATAAAGACTACGATTTAGCTTTAGAATTTTGTATCGATAACATTGCTAAAATGGCAATATGTGCAGGTTCTCATAATGAAAATAGCAGTCAATTACTGGTTTCATTAATGGAGAAAAAGGCCTTAAGTAAAAACGATGAAAGAGTTTATTTTTCTCAATTGTATGGAATGAGTGATCACTTAAGTTATAACCTAGCTCATAATGGTTACAATGTGGCTAAGTATTTGCCTTATGGTCCGGTAAAATCTGTTCTTCCATACTTGTTTAGAAGAGCGCAAGAAAATACGAGTGTACAAGGACAAGCAGGTAGAGAACTCAGTTTAATCGAAAAAGAAATCAAAAGAAGAAAACAAAAGTCTTAATGCAATACAATGCTGCTCAAATAAAAGAAGCTGCAAAAAGCATCATCCCTTATTTCAATCAATTCAAATTGATTTGCTTTTATGGAGAAATGGGTGCAGGCAAAACCACGCTCATCAAATCAATTTGTGCTGAATTAAATATGATGGATGAAGTGAGCAGTCCTAGTTTTGGCTTGGTGAATGAATATAAAAATTCGGCTGAAGAAAGCTTTTTTCATTTTGATTTTTACCGCATCAAATCCATTGAGGAAGTCTATGATATGGGTTATGAAGACTATTTCGATTCAGGCCATGTATGTTTTATCGAGTGGCCAGAGAAAATAAATGATATTCTCAGTCAAGAAAATTACCTCAAAATTTCTATTCAAATTCAAGATACATATAGAATTTTGAGTATAGAGGAGGTGCAAAACTATTAATGCTTTTTCAGGAGTCTGATAAAAGCCTTATATTTGATTTTAAACCACCATATTTAGAAACCTTTCCATGCAAGAAACCCCTGCTTTTGGCTTTAGTGAATTGGCGAAACAAGCTTCTCTTCAACCTAAAGAAGCATTATTGGAAGTATTCCAACCCCATAAAACTTTATATATTGGTGTACCCAAAGAAACTACGCTGCAAGAGCATAGGGTACCACTAACACCTTCATCCGTTCAGGTTCTAGTAAATAATGGAAATGAGGTTTGGATTGAAAGTGGAACTGGGGCAGGCGCAGGATTTTCAGATAAAGATTTTAGTGAAGCTGGAGCAAAAATCTGTTATTCAAAAGAAGAAATTTTCAAAGCCAATGTCATTGTAAAAGTTGAGCCACCAACAGATGAGGAAGTCAATCTTTTAAGCCCCGATAAATTATTGGTTTCAGCTCTACAACATGGAGCAAAATCAGAAAAGTTCATCCGAAGTATGATGGCAAAAAAAATAAATGCCCTTGCTTTTGAATACCTTAAAGATGCTGATGGCTCATATCCTGTTGTGAGAACCATGAGTGAAATTGCGGGTTACTCTGCTATCTCTGTGGCTTCAGAATTATTAAGCGTAAACCGGGGTGGAAAGGGTGAAATGTTAGGTGGAGTTACAGGTATTCCTCCAACAGAAATTCTAATTATTGGTGCGGGTACTGTTGGTCGTTTTGCCGCTAAAGCCGCCCTAGGTTATGGGGCAATGGTTAAAGTTTTTGATCACTCTCTAACCAACCTCAGAAGTTTACAAAATGAAATTCACCAACAAGTTTTCACCTCTTTGGTTCATCCAAAAATCTTACACAAAGCCTTGTTGAGTGCTGATGTGGTTATTGGTTGTATTAGAAATGAAGAAGGTAGAAGTCCGGTTTTAATTACAGAAGAACAAATTTCTAAAATGAAAGAAGGTTCTGTTATCATTGATATCAGCATTGATCAAGGAGGAATTTTTGAAACTTCAGAAATTACCAATCATTCAAAACCAACTTATACAAAACATGGTGTGATCCATTATTGTGTGCCAAATATTACATCTAGAGTTAGCCGAACAGCTAGTTATGCTTTAAGTAATATCCTCAGTCCGTTACTGATGAAATTATCAGAATCAGGTTCCCTTACAGAATTTCTTTACAATAACGCAGAACTTAGATCTGGTGTTTATATCTACAAGGGCAATCTAACCAATAAACATTTAGGTAAACGCCTGAGTATCTACCATAAGGATATCGATTTGCTGCTTGGAGCCCACATCTAAGCTGTTCAAAGCTTTTCCAAATTAATTTTAAGATTTTATCCTATCCTGTTAAAAAACAGCCAAATAAAACATCAACACCCCTGTGGATAGATGGTGCATTAGTTGGCATCTGCATTGCCGTAATTTGT
>JBMLPO010000235.1:0-6583 GCA_049242065.1 Bacteroidia bacterium | reverse complement strand
CCTTCATGGATTGAACCAACTGAGAACAAGGTCTCAAATGCTTCCCAAGGATTTTCATCCAACTGTTTGTGGCCTAAGCTCAAACGACGGTTTTCTAAATCCACTTCCAATACAATAACGTCTAATTCCTGGTTAACTTTTACAAACTCATTTGGATGTTTGATTTTCTTAGTCCAGCTTAAATCAGAAACGTGTACCAATCCGTCAACACCTTCTTCTAATTCTACGAATAAACCGTAGTTAGTCATGTTACGAACTGTACCTTTATGACGAGAGCCTAAAGGATAACGTTCTTGAATAGCAACCCAAGGATCTGCTTTCAATTGTTTGATACCCAAAGACATTTTTCTTTCGTCTTTGTCTAAAGTTAAGATAACAGCTTCCATTTCGTCACCCATTTTCAAGAAATCTTGAGGGCTACGTAAATGTTGGCTCCAGCTCATTTCACTTACGTGAATTAAACCTTCAACACCAGGAGCTATTTCTAAGAATGCACCGTAATCAGCAATATTTACGATTTTACCTTTAACGTTTGCATTTACTTGTAATTCTTCAGATAAACTATCCCAAGGATGTGCACCTAATTGTTTCAAGCCTAAAGAAATACGTTTTTTCTCATCATCGAAATCAAGAACAACAACGTTGATTTTGTCGTCTAATTTCAATACTTCTTCAGGATGGTTGATGCGACCCCATGAAATATCAGTAATATGTAATAAACCGTCTACACCACCTAAGTCGATGAATACACCGAATGAAGTCATGTTTTTAACAGTTCCTTCTAATACTTGACCTTTCTCTAATCTAGAAAGGATATCAGATTTTTGTTTTTCAATATCCTCTTCAATCAATACTTTGTGCGAAATCACAACATTTTTGAATGAATGGTTTACTTTAACTACTTTGAATGGCATGGTTTGACCCACGTAAACATCGTAATCTTTGATT
This sequence comes from Bacteroidia bacterium, assembly GCA_049242065.1. Classification (GTDB taxonomy): domain Bacteria; phylum Bacteroidota; class Bacteroidia; order UKL13-3; family UKL13-3; genus CAISCU01. The sequence continues at coordinate 5,635 of JBMLPO010000235.1, read as the reverse complement.
GGTTTAGTGTCGATTTGTGAACCAGGTAAGAAAGTATCAATACCCATTACATCAACAACCAATCCACCTTTTGTACGGGTTTTAACATAACCTTGTACAATTTCGTCGTTATCATGAGCAGTAAGGATGTTCTCCCATGCACGCTCTGAAACGGCTTTCTTACGAGACAAAATTAATTGACCGTTAGGATCTTCTTTTGTTTCCAACAACACTTCTACAACATCACCGGCTTTTAATTCCGGCATATCGCGGAATTCTGTGCGTGCAATCAGACCATCAGATTTAAATCCAATGTTGAGCACCACTTCTTTTTCTGTAAATCCTACTACTGTTCCTTTAACGATTTCTTTTTCGTTGAATGCGTTTAAAGTGTTTTCATAAAGACTACTTAATTTTTCATACTCCTCTTTTGAGTACCCGCCAAATCCGGCGTTGTCAAGGCTCCAGTCGAAATCCATTTCGTGAGCGTTACTTGTTTGGTTTGTGTTTTCTGTCAATTTTTTAAATCTCCTTTCGCTTAAAAAAGCCTGCAAACATAATTCTTCTGTTTATAACCACAAAGAATTTCAGCACTTTATCTGATAATTTTTGTTTTTTTCATGTTTTTCGGCCTTTTTCCAACTTACTCATTCCCCAAATCAAGCAACTTATTCCCAATATACTTGAATAAGTATCTATGGGTGTGTCTGTTACTTCATCATCAAATTCTGGTTGCGCTTGTACTCCTTTTGCTAAAACCAAAAATCCAATGATAAAAAATCTCTTCATATGCTTTTTCATCCTATTGTTTAATTAGTTTTTTAAATTGAATAGCGTTGTTTTGGTCTTTGATTTTTAAAATATAAAATTGATTTGCCAAAGAGTCAGTCTCAATCAATACTTTCATTTGGTTCTTCTCATATTGCTGCTTTACAAGCGCATGCCCTTCTAAATCTAAAATCTCAATTTCATTTATGCCTGCCCATGCAGATTCAATGTTGATGTTGTTCTCAAATGGATTGGGATATACTGCTATGTCGTCCAATTGCTTCTCTTCATTTCCAGATACCATTTTCTGCTTCATTAGTAATTTCCAGTGTATTGAGTCAAGAGCTCCTGGACTTAAACTATATTGAACTCCTTTTTTTATTTCAAGTTTTTGTAAGGTGGAATCATGAAAAAGATAAGCTTCTAGTTTTTCACTCACTTCAGGAAATGTCATATGTATTTTTCCTGCTCCTCCCAGTATCAAAGGAATGGTGTCAAATTGATCATTTGCTAATTTTCTGTTGTCGTTGCAGAGCCATTGACGGTCTGAAGATTTAGAGCCAATAAAGGTGTTGCCTGAGAATAATTTCAAAATATCCTCCATCACCGAATAAGTTGAATGGTACTGATTGCCATCTCCAATCAATAATAAATCAGAACCATATTGCTCTTTTACTTCAATTAACAATTGGGCAGCTGTATTTTTAAAATACTTAGGTGCTGCTTGGGTGGTTTTATGTGCTTCTTTGAAAAAGCCACTTGCACTTTGATTAAATTGAACCAAAAATCCACCAAATGGAGCTACTATCGGACTCCCCGTTCCAGTATTGGTTGCTGCATTGTATGCTACGTAATTCCCGCTTTTCGCATCTCTTTGATAAATGCTTGGGTTGACATGACTAAAATCATTTTGGTCGTAAATTTTATTCCAGTCGATATTGCAAGGGTAGGGGTTACCCATTAAATTCCACCCATCAGCAGTTGCATCACCACTCGAGGTATAATCAGCAATGTTTGAAATATCAATATTGCCCGAGTTGGGTATGCCTGTAAAATCTAATTTGACTTCATTGTGAGTGGGAATGTTTTGATATAAAACCTGATGATTACTTCTGTCACCTCTAATTAATACTCTGAATCCTTGCCCCGATTTCATTGCAGTGTTAATTTGGAGAATGGGCTCCCATCCATAATTTGCATTAGGTAAACTCACCGTTTCATCGTAATAAAAGGCCGAAGAATTATTTGATTGGGTTGAGTCAAATCCATATGTTTTACCGCCTGGTCCAGTTATGAAAATATCATCAATAAGTTGTGTGAAATTTCCACTTACTATCGGGCAGCTCACAAAACGATATCGCTTTAATCCAGCTGGAATGGTTTGACTAAAGCTGATAGGTCCAGAGAAATTTCCTGAACTTTCTCCAATCATTGAACAAGAGGAGCTGTCGGATAAAAACTCCATCAAGCCAGAATTGGTTTGAATCAATCCATGATTGTAAATAATATTGCCAGGTAAGATTTGCATACTTGAATTGTTACCTAATAATTCCAAAGAGCAACTCGAGGCTAAATTCAGGTTTCCTTTTAGTTTTAAACTTTTTCCTTGTTGTAGATAGATTTTGAAATTATTGGTATTCCAATTACCATTTTCAATGAGTATGGAATCTTGGTCTCCTTCAAAATAAAATGATATAGGGTTTGAGTTGCCAGTACATTTTAGCTGCCCATTGCTGATTTTGATATTTCCCCAAATATGAAATTCTCGCATTGAATTGGTTCCAATATTATTGGCTATATCTAAACAACCATTTTGTATTTCTAAATCACCCTCTAAGTTCAGGTTCAAATTGCTGCTAGCAGACAGATTGATACTGCCATTGCCATTATTGATGATAAGATTGTTTTTTATTTGGCTTGTATTTCCACTCAGTTGACAATTGTTATGGTTGTTTGGATTGTTGAATTTTAAATATCCCCAAACGGCTCCGGGAATCACAGAGGGCCATTGTCTGAATTCAACAATGCTTCCTTTTTCAAATGTTTCAGTTCCCGAAAACAAAGCAGAACCTAAAGTTCCAACATGATCTTGGATATAGGTTCCACCCGAATCAATACGAAAATACTTTCCTGTTCCATCTAGAAAAATGGAATAATTAGCAGTAAAATTACCTCCATTTTTAATGTGTAATCCTCTAATGGTTGCAATCCCACTATTTGTCTTATTATGTGAAAGCACCAATATGCAGGTATTGTTGAGTGCAATAGGATTATTCCCACTTCCATCCGCATTGCTGCCCCAACCCAATGGATTATTAAAATCACTACTCGAGTTGTTCGAGTAATAAATTGTTTGTGCTTGGATTGAATTCCCAGAAAACATCCATAGACCAATTAGCAAATAAATTGACTTCATGATTTTCATGTGTCAAAATTCTTCGCTTAACAATTGCTATGTTTTTTTTAGACCAAGATTTAAGGTATTCCAACATTTTATGAAGGAATTTTTGAAAGAAAATCAAAGACTTATCAAAATGTCTGCCTTTTGTTTTCAATGATGATTAAGGATTTCCTTAATGCTCGTTTTTAATCAATCGAATGGTTTTTTGTTTATTCCCTGAATTCAAATGAATCAAATAAATACCATTTTTTAAATCAGATATTTGAAGTTGTTTATTATTTCCTTCAATGATATCCCAATTGATATGACGAATGAGTGAGCCTGTTAAATCATAAATGTCGATCCCAATTTGATGATTCATTTGATCTATTTTTAACTCCACTTGATCATTTGCTGGATTTGGAAAAATACTACATACCATTTCATTTCTTGCTTCCATGAGACTTGATGCAATGCTTAATTTCAACATTTTGGTTTCATAGGGTAATAATGTCAATCCAGTAACAGCAAAGCCAGAAGTAATTTCGATGCTACTGCTCTTTCCTGTTAGTAAATCTGTTGCCAAATAAATGCCAGAGGAAAGATTGGCTGTTGAAAGTGAAATCGACATACTTTTTATGGTATCGGCCCCACAATTAATTAAACTTAAAATATGCTCATCTTCTTTTTGTCTAAGTAATACAAATGATTTGGCATTATCTGAAAAAATGTTCTTAAAGGTCCCTGTTTTTAAAGCCTTCTCTTCATTACGAATTTGAATGAGTTTTCTATAATGATGCCAGATTGAATTGGAGTCGTTTTTTAAAGTTGCAACATTAAAGCTAGCATAATTTGAATTCAAGGGGAACCATGCTGTTCCTGAGGTAAAGCCAGAGAAAGAACCTGATGTCCATTGCATGGGTCTTCTGATATTCTCATCTGGTTTAGAGCCCTTCATTGCTACTTCTTCTCCATAATATAAATATGGAATTCCTGGTATGTTAAAGAGAACAGATGCCGCTGCTTTATTTTTATTGATATTTCCTCCTAACACATCAATTACCCTGTTTTGGTCGTGGTTAGATAAAAAGGTTCCGAATTGAAGATAAGGATAGTTGTCATAAGCATATTTAACCGCTTTTTTTAAATTTGTTAAGGCGCCAGTATTCACTGCCTCAAGTGTTGCTTGTGCTATATCAAAGTCAAAACAGTAATCAAGTTTATTGCTATAGTTTACTACGGTGCTGCTTGCTGTCCATACTTCACCAACAGTCATTACATCTTTTTTGAAGTTCTCTAAAGTATCATTAAAGTTCTTCCAAAATTCAATTGTTTGTGGCAGGTTCATTAGATTAGAACCATTCTCATATAAATACATTGCTGCATCTAATCTAAAGCCATCTACATCCATTGAGTCTAACCAAAAATGCGCAGCATCAAAAATGCTATCTTTTACTGATTCATTTTCATAATTCAAATCAGGCATTCCACTCCAAAATAAGCCATAGTAGTACTCATTGTTTTTTTGGTGCCAAACATTTTGGCCCCAAGGACCAGTATAGGTTGGTTTGCTTGGAGACCATCTATAATAATCTCTATAAATAGGATCTTTGGCAGCTGATTTTACAAACCATGGATGTTGTTCAGAACTATGATTGATTACAAAGTCCATCACTATTTTAATACCACGTTTGTGCGCTTCATTTACTAGGTTTTTGAAATCTGCCGCAGTGCCATACACAGGATTAACAGTTTTGTAATTTGTGACATCATAACCATGAACACTCGGTGAAGCATTGATTGGCATTAACCAAATGGCTTCAACACCTAAATCTGTTTTGGTTGAAGGATTCCCATCATTCAAATAATCTAATTTTGCAGTTACACCATTAAAATCACCAATTCCGTTTCCATTGCTATCATAAAAACTGCGAACATATATTTCATAAAATACTTTTTCATTCCACCAATAAGTTGTCTGGGCAAAAGTGTTTTGAGAAAGACTCATTAAACAGAAGATGGAAAAAACTGATTTGATAATTTGAATGCGCATGAGCCAAAGGTAAGCAATCAATCTTCCTTCTCTTGTAAAAATTAGGCTATAAAAAAAAGAGGCTGTTTCAAATGATGAAACAACCTCTTTTTTTTTGAAGTATAATAATACTAATAGTGTGTAATCAATTTATTCTGTTTATAGCAGAAAAAATTTACTCGCACAATTCATATCACCACTTCAAACTAATTTTATCTTTTGAATTGCTAAACACAATTGTGCTCAATTGGTATTGATTAGCTGAAATCCCTTTTCCAATTGGATCGAATTGTGGCATATCATTCATTAACTTATAAGTCTCTTTTGAGCCCGATTTGGCAAGTCCATTAACTTTCACTGTTTTCACTTCATTAAATCCATGGAAGTAAACTTTGATAGAAGAGAATTTACTGTTTCTATTGCCTTTTGCTTTTTCAAAATTCAATTCGTTTTTATTGCAGATATAATTGATTTCT
>JBMLPO010000234.1:5270-12295 GCA_049242065.1 Bacteroidia bacterium | reverse complement strand
AAATTGGTTGAATTAGGTGTAATGCCAAGTTTAGAAGTTGGAAAAACTGAATATGATAATTATATCAGAAACGGCTTGATTACGCAATTAACTAGATTGAACCTAGGAGAAAACTTAGAAGAAGCACACATGCGTAATAGACAACTCAACGCCAAATGGGCTTATGAAATGGGTAAAAAAGACAATGTAATTGAGTTTGTAAAAAAGGATGGTAAAACCTATGTGAAGGTAAACAACTATGAAAAACTTCGTGAATTATTTGGAATGTTATTAAAGGAAATCCAACGCATCAAATCTGAAGGCGACTACAAAGCTGCAACTGCTTTAGTAGAAGGTTACGGAGTAAAGGTTGACCAAACTTTATTGAAAGAAGTGAAAGAAAGATTCGAGAAATTGAATGTGGCCGCTTATAAAGGTTTTGTTCAACCTAAATTGGTACCTGTTATGGAAGGTGATAAAATCATCAATGTAAATGTTGAATATCCAAACAACTTCCTACAAAATCAATTAGAACTAGGTAAAAACTATGGTTTCTTACCTGTGAAAAACTAATTCAAAATACAATTATTGAAAAGCCCGGAAGAAATTTCGGGCTTTTTTTTTCCATTTTAAAACCATCATTAAACAACAGCAAATTGTATACGAAATGCCAAATTCTACCTATGAATGAATAAGAATTCAATTTCTATTTCTAAATTGCTTTTGTTTTGGAATAATCTTTGAAAACAATAAACTATGAAAAAAATAATCTTATTAGGACTTATGCTTGCATTACAAACATTTGTCCATGCACAAGAGTTTGAACTTGGAATTAAACTAGGAGTAAACAGTGGAAAAAGTCAATTAAAAGACTTACAAAACTATTCATTGAATGCAGATGCTGCTGCCAAATTACATGGTGGTGCATATGCCAGATTAAAACTATGGGCAGTGGGAATTTATATTCAACCCGAGTGTTTGATTACTACCAGAGCTGCAGATTTGCAAATTTCAGGCACCAATTTAAGCACCAATTCAAGTATTAATGATGTCACCGTAAAGCACAGTGGTTTATATGCTGATGTACCTGTATTATTGGGAATGAAGTTCATTAAATTATTCAGGGTATATGCTGGACCAAATTTCCAATTCTTACTCAATCAAAATACAGACATTCCTACACAAGCTGATTTGGTAAAAAAGTTTGATTTGAAATCGAATTCAACAGGAATTGTTATTGGCGCTGGGGTAGATATTTGGAAATTAAGAGGTGATATTCGTTGGGATTATTCGAATAATTTAGGTTCTAATATTGAATTCAATGGTTTACAACCAAGTTTAAAAAGTTCAATGATTTCATTTCAGATTTCTTACAAACTTTTTGGCGTGCTTTAATCATGCATGTTGAATTATTCAGAGAATATTGTTTGAGTAAAAAAGGAGCAGAAGAAACATTTCCTTTCGATGAAAGCACATTGGTGTTCAAAGTTGGAAACAAAATGTTTGCATTAATTGGCCTAGAGAATCCAAACCGATGTAACCTCAAATGTGAGCCTGAAAAAGCCATTGAATTACGTCAGAATTACAAGGCCATTGTTCCTGGTTGGCACATGAGCAAAACACACTGGAATACCATTCATTTTAATGAGGATGCCAGCGATAAACTTATAATCGAGCTGATAGACCATTCTTATGATTTGGTAGTAAATGGGCTCAGCAAAAAACTCAAATCAGAAATCCTGAATCTTTGAGGAATAGAGGCTCCATTCCAAGCTTCAAAATCAACACAAAAAAAAAGCTCAAGAAAAATAAAAAATTCTTGAGCTTTTTTCATTTGGTTTTGTTTCTTTGCTCAATACTCATGCATATATTTCAGAACAAATCATTAAAGACCTATAATACTTTTGGCATCGAAGCCAAAGCCGAGCAGTTTGTTGAAGTGAACACAACTGAGGAAGTCCAGGTATTGTGTCAGACCTTTAATCTGGTAGACAGAAAGGTATTGGTATTGGGAGGAGGTTCCAATATCCTATTGACAGGCGATTTCAAGGGTATGGTAATCAAGGTAAATCTGAAGGGATTGGATGTCATTCGTGAAGATGAAAACCATGTTTGGGTAAAAGCCATGGCTGGTGAAAAATGGCATGACTTTGTGATGTATTGTGTAGAAAAAAACTTTGCGGGCGTTGAGAATTTATCATTAATACCAGGTTGTGTGGGCGCTGCACCGATGCAAAATATTGGCGCATATGGAGCAGAAATTAAAGATACTTTTGAAGAACTATTTGCCATAGAAATTGAAAGCGGTAAATTGGTTAAATTCAATAACCAAGATTGTGCTTTCGGATACAGAGAAAGTGTTTTTAAAAACGAATACAAAGGGAAATACATCATTGTTTCTGTTACATTCAAACTAAGTAAAAATCCGAAACTGAATACCACTTACGGAGCCATTCAAGAAACCTTAAATAAAAAAGGAATCAGCCATCCCAATATCAAAGAGGTAAGTGATGCTGTTATTGAAATTCGTCAGAGTAAATTACCAGACCCAGCGGTATTAGGTAATTCAGGCAGTTTTTTTAAGAATCCCGAAATAGATACTGAATTGTATCAAAAATTGAAAATCAGTTTCCCTGATTTACCAGGCTATCCAACTAGTTCAGGGCATGTTAAAATTGCTGCAGGCTGGTTAATTGAACAATGTGGATGGAAAGGCAAAGTTGTAGGGAATACTGGTGCACATAAAAACCAAGCGCTTGTATTAGTCAATTATGGCGATGCCAAAGGTGCTGAGATCCTAGAATTAGCCAAAGCCATTCAGGATTCTGTCTGGCAAAAATTTGGAATTCAAATCAATCCAGAAGTAAATATCATATAATTCATCGCTTCTTATTTGGTGCATACAAATCCGCTGTGCATATTTGCGGGTTCAAATGGCTAGAAAAAAGAAAGAACCCAAGTATTATCCAAATCTCCTCATTACCAATGCAGGAAGTGAAGGAAAGAGCATCGCACGTGTAGACGGAAAAGTGATTATGGTTGATTATGCAGTTCCGGGTGATATTGCAAATGTGAAAACAACCTACCAGAAACATAAATTCGAAACCGGATTTATTGAAGAACTGATTCAAGCATCACCAGATAGGGTTGAAACTTTTTGCGAGCATTTTGGAACCTGCGGTGGTTGTAAATGGCAACAAATGAGTTATGAGGCTCAATTGCGCTATAAACAACAACAAGTTGAAGATGCATTTCAAAGAATAGGTAAATTCGAATATCCTGCATTGGAACCCATTATCGGTTCTGAGAAAACAAAACATTACCGTAACAAATTAGAGTACTCTGCAACAGATAGAAAATGGCTAGCCAATTTGGATGATAAAACAGAATTATCAGACGAAGAACATATGGGCTTGGGTTACCATATTCCTGGTAGATTTGATAAGGTATTTGATGTATTTAATTGCCATTTAATGGACGATTTGAACAACCAAATCAGAAATGAAATCAGGGCATTTTCAAAAGCAAATGGCATCTCATTTTTTAAACTTTACCAACAAACTGGATTAATCAGAAATATCATCCTTAGAAACAATTCACAAAATGAATGGATGTTAGTGGTTTGTTTTGGTGAAGATGATGAAACCCTAAGAGAAAAACTGATGAGTCATTTGCATCAGAAATTCCCTCAAATTAGCTCACTGCTTTATGTGATCAATACCAAAAGAAACGATACCATTTTTGATTTACCAGTGGTGGTTTATGCGGGAAAAGATCATTTGATTGAAAGTCTTGAAGGCATTCAATTTCAAATCGGCAGTAAATCATTCTTCCAAACCAATACAGAACAAACACTCAATTTATATGGAAAGGCAAGAGAGTTTGCTGGATTAACCGGCCAAGAGAATGTTTATGATTTATACACCGGTGTTGGCACCATTGCTTTGTTCATGGCTAAAAAAGCAAAACAAGTTGTGGGTATCGAATATGTTCCACAAGCCATTGAAGATGCAAAAATAAATGCCGATTTAAATAAGATATCTCATGTAAGCTTTTATGCGGGTGATATGAAAGATGTGCTGAATGATGAATTGATAGCTAAACATGGCAAACCCGATGTAATCATAACAGACCCACCACGTGCTGGCATGCACCCTGATGTTTGTGCTAAACTTATGGAATTAAGAGCACCCAAAATTGTTTATGTGAGTTGTAATCCTGCAACCCAAGCAAGAGATATTGCTTTGATGCAGGAAGTATATCAAGTTACTAAAGTTCAACCAGTAGATATGTTCCCACATACACATCACGTTGAAAACATTGCCTTACTCGAATTGAAATAATATGGAGCAATCGGAAGTATTTAATAAGTTATTAGAAACCTTAAAAGACGATTTAGCCTTTTATTCAGAAATGATCAAAGAAGTAGCTACAGAAATGATCAAAGAAGGATTCACCTCTTACCCTGTTTTTGTTGCACACCAGCATGAAGTAAAACTAGGAGAAGTTATTTTAAAACGTGAAGATTTTGCCCGCGATTTTAATATCAATGCAACAACTCTTGAGGAGTTAATGGAGAAAAAACTCATTCTTGAAGAGAGAAAAAATGAGTTCATTTTGAATTATAAAAATCCAAAATCAAACATGTGCATTTTGCTAATTACTGTGAGTGGTGCACATTTTATTTATGTTCCTTATAAACTGAAAGGAAAGGTGAATGAACAAGCCTAAGGTTGCTATCGTAATCATTCACTGGAACAACAGACACTTGCTCGAAACTTTCTTGCCAGGTGTATTAAAAAGCACCTATCCTAATTTGGATATTTTTCTTGCCGACAATGCATCAAGCGACGACAGCGTTGCTTATGTGAAGGAGAATTTCCCTGCTGTAAAAATAATTCAACTCGATAAAAATTATGGATATGCAGGCGGCTACAATGAGGCTTTAAAGCATGTTGAAGCAGACTATTTTATTCTTTTAAACAATGATGTTGCAGTTGATCCAGATTGGATAGAACCTGTGATTGCTGCCATGGAGGCAGATGCAAATATTGCTGCGGCTCAACCAAAATTACTTCAATTTAAAGAGCCTGAGTACTTCGAATATGCTGGTGCTGCGGGCGGTTATATAGATCATCTTGGATATGTGTTTTGTAAAGGTAGAATCTTCGAAACCATGGAAAAAGATTTGGGTCAGTACAATGAATCATCACAAATTTTTTGGGCCAGTGGTGCCTGCTTATTCATTAAATCAAAATGCTTCAAAGAAGTAAATGGTTTTGATGCAGATTATTTTGCCCACATGGAAGAGGTTGATTTATGCTGGCGCTTACAATTGCTGAATTATAAAATCATTTCTGTTCCTCAATCAACTGTTTATCATTTAGGTGGTAGTACTTTGAAAAAAGCAAGTCCACAAAAGACCTATCTCAATTTCAGGAACTCACTCATTATGCTTTTAAAGAACATGCCACTATCTCAATTGTGGTGGTTTATTCCATATAGAAGCTTTTTAGATTTATTGAGTTCAATATTCTTTCTCATCAACGAAGAACCTCGACACAGTTGGGCTATACACCGTGCGCATGCAGATTTCTTTTTTAGGTTTTCATTTTGGTGGAAGAAAAGAGCGGAAGTAAAACGTTTATGCAATCCGCTCAAATCGAATGTATGTTATAGAGGAAGTATTGTATTCGCGCACTTTATTAGGAGAAAAAAGAATTTTAGCGAAATCAATTTTTAAGCAATGATTTTCTTCAGAAAATGGTAACCCTTTTTCTCAAAACCCAAGTTTTCATAAAATTCATGTGCTCGCTGATTTTCGAGGTAAGCATCTAACATTAAAAAACGACAGTGGTTTTCTTTTGCTATCAATTCGAGTTCCTTCATCATGATTGCACCAATTCCCTGTGATCTAAAATCAGTTGCAATGACAACATTATCGGGCTCTAGGTATTTTCCAGAATAGATTTTTGTTTGAATCCAATAACCACTGATTCCTATAATTTGTTGTTGGTAAAAAACACCCAACATTTTATAATTGGCGGTAATCATTTCGGGTAACATCATCAAAAAATCTCTCTCTTTTAATTTTGGATTGAGCAATTGAATCAAATGAAAACACGATTTCATTTCATCCAAACTTAAATTTCTGTTGATGGTAAACTCCGCTTTCATCTCAAATTAAAAAATACCGAATAGCCAATTCATACGATTGTAATCCAAAACCAGTAATCAAACCCTTTGCATATTTGCTGATAAAAGAATGATGCCTAAACTCCTCTCTGGCAAAAATATTACTGATATGAACTTCTATAACCGGAACTTGAATAGCGGCTACTGCATCTGCAATTGCAATAGAAGTATGGGTATAAGCACCCGCATTCAAAATAATGCCATCAACCTGATTTCTTATTTGATGTAACCTATTGATAATTTCACCTTCTACATTGCTCTGAAAATATCCCAACTCTAAATTTGAATGCATGTTTTTCAATTCTGCAAAGAATTGCTCAAAAGTCTGATTTCCGTAAATTTCTGGTTCGCGTTCACCTAGTAAATTCAAGTTGGGACCATTAATGATTTCAATTTTCATGCGACAAATATGAAAAAGAAATACTGAATTAGCAGATTTTCAGTACAAATTATCCAAATCAGAAATTTTACATTCAACCCTATTCTTCTCCATTTATCAGAAAAATATCCCGTATCAAGTAATTATCTGCTTTTAGGCATCTAAATCTTTGATTTTAAGCTAAGTTTTAGAAAATTATTTGTACTTTTGTAGAAAATAAGTCGATAAGTGATGAAAAAACTATTACTCATAATCTTTTTAGGACTCAGCTTAAACAGTGCATTTGCACAATTTGAATTGATGCCCAAAGTAGCAAAAAATCAAGCTAGCAGTAACAAATTCTTAATTGAAGCTGTTTCTCAATTCACCAATAATGGTACTGATTCTACTTTCGAATGGAATGTATTGGAAGTAAATATTCCGTCAGGTTGGACATTCGGAATGTGTGACCCATTGAATTGTTTAGACAATG
>JBMLPO010000234.1:0-5260 GCA_049242065.1 Bacteroidia bacterium | reverse complement strand
ATTCACCATTGGAAAAGGTAAAGGTGGCGAATTCAAAGGTGATTTCACTCCAAACAGTTTACCTGGAAGTGGTTTTGTTAAAGTACACATTTACTCTAAAACCAATGCATCCATTCAAGATACATTATCTTACTCAGTAAATGCATGGCCAGTAGGTGTGAAAGAAAATTCAAAAAGTAATTTTGATTTCAGTTTCTTTCCAAATCCTGCTAAAGAAAAATTGGTAATCAGATACAATAGCCGCGAACCTATTCAAATCAATATCTATAATATCTTAGGTGTAAAAGTTAAAACCATTACACATACAGGTAATGAAACTGAAGTGAATATTGGAGATTTACAAAACGGAATTTATTTCATTCGTTTTAAAGATGGCAACCAAACCATCTCTAAGTCTTTCACCAAATCAGAATAAAAAATTCGATTGATCCTATAAAAAAGCTGAATGAAAATTCGGCTTTTTTTTTGTTTAAACCCTTTTAAGATTGTCTTATTAGCCAGAACTAAATTGGATGAAAAAGATTCAGAAATTCTTTCTTTTTATTTATTATTTGATTTGGGCTATTTGCCTTCTTCTGGCTTATGCCTATTTAACAGATGAATACTATACAATGGGTCGATGGTTTGGTCCAATAGTTGGCATGCTAACGGCTTTAATCAGCGCGCTTACTTTACTCATATTGATTGTTCTGTTTATTGTTAGAAAAAACAAAAGAGATTTCCATTTAAAACTGATCAAACTGGTATTACTCCCTTTCATTGGGTTGATCCCATTTTTTATCATCAAATCCATTCCCAATGAATTAGACCATTCCTTGCTTAAGGTCAAAGTGTTTTATATAGCCTATGCCTGTGAATGTGCTAATTGGAAACTAATAGAAATCAATGGCAAACAAAATTCTACGAGCGAGGATATATTTATTGAAGCAATGAATCCTCAAAAAGAACTCCCCAATAAGTATTTCCAAAATGGAACAAGGATTGAATTGATAGGAAGATTTTATAAAAGAAAAGGATTTCCTATTGATTATATTCATTCGGAACAACAGCCTAATAAAGCTAGAATCTTTCAATACGAATCATTCAAAATCATGAAGAATTAAGGGGCTTTTAAAAGATAATATTGGAATAAAAAAAATGCATGAATAGAATTTCTACTCATGCATTTCATCAATATAAGTACGCTTAAAAAAATCTAGAATCTAATACCACCACCAAATGTAAACATGTAACGTTCAAACTGGTTAATGGCATTTTGATTTGCTCCATCATAAGGGGAATAAATGTCTTTACCCGAGACTCTGTTTACTGCAATATCAAAGAAATAATCCTGATCGTATATCCAACCAAATCCAGCACTGATTAAATTTCTTCTTCCATCTTCCATTGAAATATAACTTTGTTTGAATGGACTTCCTAGCATGGCATAACCAGCTCTAAATCTCAAATCATTGTGTTTAATTTCAATACCTGTTCGGATATTTACAGCCTTATCATATAATGATTGAACCCTTGAATTCTCTTTAGCATATGAATAATTTTCGGCACTTAATTTACCAGTAGAATAATCTACCTGCTCATAGTCTACTGATAAAACTGCAAACTTTTGTATTGTCACAGCACCCGATACATTGTATCTTGAAGGAGTTCTGATTTGGTATTCGAAATAATCTTCTCTATTCTCTGTTGGCTCTGTATAGGTTTGGCCATTTGTATATACAATAGTTAATTCATTCCTATAAAAATCTGTTAGGTTCAGAATCACTGGTGTATGATAACTAGCTCCAATTTTCAAGAATTCTATTGGCCTGATAATGGCGCCAATTTTGGCTCCAACTCCAGAACCTTTTGTATTTACATACTGGTAAATTGAAGACGATTTATAAATATTATTATTAAGTGTACTACTTGTTAAATCTTCATTCAAAGTTGATCTCGAATTAAAACTAACATCTTGAAAAACTAGTGAAGCACCTAGATAGAGGATATTACTTAAATTCATTCCACCAGAGACATACCATTCAGAGGAGCGACCTCTGGTTTTTATTTGTTGAAAATGATTAACAAAATAGTTGGTATCGCCTTGTAATTTTTGAATAGAAGCATAGGAATTGGCACTTCCATTGTTGTCTATCAATCTTACTCTCCATGCCAATGCTGCCAAGGTATTGTCGTAATCAGTGCCAAGAAAAACAGCACTATCTCTCCCTGCAGCTGATTGAGCAAGAAAGTCACCCACAGTTGTATTTCTATTGGCACCTGAAAACTCAATATTTTGCTGGTAATCTGAAAGTCGGTTTACCCCAAAAGCAAATGTATAACTCACTAAACCCTCTGTTGCACTCTTCCCTTTATACTGACTTAAATTGGTAATAGCTATACCAAAATTAGGGATATTAAAACCCAATCTATAATCACTTGATTCGGTTCCACCATACGTTGTATTTGCAGAAAAAGAATTCAATGAAACTGAAGACATCAACTCACTTCTTCGGTACAAACCCAATCCTGCAGGATTGATACTCGCAGAAGATAAATCTGCACCAACAGCACCCCAAGCGCCAGCTAAGCCCATTGAACGCGCAGAACCTTGGTAATTCTGACGTGAATACCTAAAAACATCTTCATGGTATTGCGCCTGACTTGTGGCCGCCATTGAAAGTAAGCCTAAGCCTAATATTATTTTTCTTCCTAACATACTTCTAATCATTAACGCGGTCTTGAAACTGAACCAGACGAACTTCTTCCACCTCCTGATGAGCCTCTTCCACCACCTGAAGAACCACCACTGCTTCCTCCAGATGAACCGCCACCTGAACGAGATGGTGTAGGAGTATAAGAGGGAGTACTATTGGTTCTAGAAGGCGGATCAAAACTTGGTCGCGACCTGCTCGGAGTTGATTGTGAAGGGGTATAAGGTTCTGGTGCATTACTTTGAGAACCGCCACTATAATTGGTATTTCTAGGAGGAACATAATAAGGTCTTCCTCCAGGTCCAACTTGTAAATCTCCACCTGGTCTTGTAGAACCGGCATCTGGCGCCGCACTAGCAGGTGGGGTATTTCTTGTTCTTGGTGGAATATAGGTTTGTGTACCACCCGGACCTTGTATCAAATCTCCACCAGGTCTGGTGCTCGTTGCTGGACTTGGTGCATTTTGCGCATTGTTTAAGTCGGGTCTAATAGTTCTATTCGGACCTGATCTGCTAGGTAAATCACCAGAAGCAGTAGATGGAGCATTTCTTAACTCTGGACTAACAGGTCTAGCTTGTTGGCCTCCAGTATTCACACTTCCAGGACGGGTACCTGAGGCACCTCTACCAATTCCACCACCATCTCTTGGTATAAATCTAGGTGTATTTTGAACGATATCTCTTCCAGAATTCCAACAGGTATGACATTGGTTTCTCCAACCGAAACAATTCCAACAATTATTATAACCATACCAAGAATTGTAGCCATATCCCCATCCAAAAGCCCAAGGATTGTAATAACCAAATCCATAATTAAAGCCAAATGGATCATACCATGGGTCATAAAACCATGGATTGTAAGCATAAGGATTTCCCCAACCCATTCCCCAATTGTATCCATATCCTAAATTCCATCCACCTCTGCTACCCCAACCAATTGATACATTCCAGCCTGGAGCCCAAGAGTAAAAACCTGGACGGATAATTGGTGTGTACCAAGATGTCCATGCCCAAGAATTAGATAAGGAGTTAAAATAAGGGTCTGTATAATAAAAAGAGCGATCGGTTCCAAACCTACGCGCATCCCTTTCCTCTTCTGTTTCATTCAGTATTGAAGAAGTATTGTTATCTGGATTAGATAATGAATTTTCTACCGCCGTGCCTCTTCTTTGATTCCATTCCTGATAAGCCTGATTAGCTCTCTCCTCTTCTGTTTGACTTGAAATTCTATTGTCTTGTATTCTGCTTGGTTCGTAGATAGAACCTCCACCTTTGTGGTCTTTCTGTTTGTCGAAGTTAACATCATCAAGCGTTTGAATCTTGTCTTGTTCACCCGTACCTGTCCAATAAACATCATCATCTGCCGCTCTTCCACTAAATTGTTTTGAAAGGGTACAGGAACTTAAACCCATAATAATCAATGCACTGCCAAGTATTAGTAAGTTTTTCATAAACATGGGATTTGTTAACTCATACAAAGTAACAACTAAAAAGTATTTTTGTGTCGGAATGATTAAATCAAAATCCATTCCAAAATTCGAAACATGGAAATTAAGAAAGTAAAAAGAAGTGAAGATTACAGTGCCTGGTATAACAATCTGGTTAAAAATGCAGATTTAGCAGAACATTCAGCTGTAAAGGGTTGTATGGTTATTAAACCTTATGGTTACGCCATTTGGGAAACCATGCAGGCAGAATTAGACAGAAGATTCAAGGAAACAGGACACCAGAACGCATACTTCCCACTTTTCATTCCCAAGAGCTTTTTCAGCAAAGAAGCAAGTCATGTTGATGGCTTTGCAAAGGAATGCGCGGTGGTCACCCATTACCGTTTAAAGGTAGATGAAGAAACCAGAGAAATTGTAGTTGACCCAGAAGCAAAACTGGAAGAGGAATTGATTGTAAGACCTACATCAGAAACCATTATTTGGAATACCTATAGAGATTGGATTCAGAGTTACCGCGATTTACCTATTCTGATTAATCAATGGGCCAATGTGGTGAGATGGGAAATGAGAACCCGTTTGTTTTTAAGGACAGCTGAGTTTTTATGGCAAGAAGGACATACTGCTCATGCTACAGCAGAAGAGGCCATTGCAGAAACCAAACAAATGTTGGAGGTCTATGCTGATTTTGCAGAAAACATTCTTGCTGTTCCTGTTATCAAAGGAGTTAAAACACCCAATGAAAGGTTTGCAGGTGCATTAGATACTTATTGTATTGAAGGATTGATGCAAGATGGAAAAGCATTACAAATGGGTACATCACATTTCTTAGGACAGAATTTTGCAAAAGCATTTGATGTAAAATATGTAACCAAAGAAAACACCAAGGAATATGTTTGGGCTACCAGCTGGGGTGTTTCAACCCGATTAATGGGAGCATTGATCATGAGCCATAGTGATGATGAAGGACTGGTATTACCTCCGCGCTTGGCTCCTATTCAAGTTGTAATCGTTCCTATATTTAGAAAAGAAGCGGAACAAGCTGCTGTAATGGAAAAAGCTGATGCCTATTTCGCTGCTTTAAAAGCTGCAGGTATTAGAGTTAAATTAGATGCAAGAGACA
>JBMLPO010000233.1:0-2075 GCA_049242065.1 Bacteroidia bacterium | reverse complement strand
ATAAAAAGAATGGTAAAACAAAAACAAATTAGCAGAGTAGTTTTTTGTAATCTTGCAAACATTGAGTAAAAATTACTTTTGGGAAAAATAAGAAATGTCAGGTAAAAACCAACAAGATATATTTATTAAAGGTGCAAGAATGCACAATTTAAAGAATTTAGATGTTACGATTCCTCGAAATAAACTCACTGTTGTGACAGGTGTTTCTGGTAGTGGTAAATCTAGTTTAGTATTCGACACGCTTTATGCGGAGGGCCAAAGAAGATACGTTGAAAGTTTATCTGCTTATGCACGTCAGTTCTTAGGCAAAATGAATAAGCCTGAGGTAGATTACATACATGGCATTTCGCCATCTATTGCTATCGAACAAAAAGTAAATACGCGTAATCCTCGTTCAACTGTAGCTACTTCTACAGAAATATATGATTACCTAAAATTACTTTTTGCACGCATTGGTACTACTTATTCCCCAGTTAGCGGTAGAGCAGTAAAACGACATGCAGTAGAAGATGGCGTTGATTATATTCTTAACTTAAAGGAATCTGAAAAAGTTCTCATCTTGGTTGAAATCAAAGAGGGTGAGAATGGAATGAAAAAAACGCTAGAAACTTACTTGCAAAATGGATTCTCAAGAGTTTTAAAAAATGATGAAACACTCGACTTAGAAGATGCCATCAACCAAATTAGTCAAACAAAAAAATCAAAAACAAATACCGATCAAGTATTCTTAGTAATCGACCGATTCTCTGTTTTAAAGGACGATGATGAATTTGCAGGAAGAATTGCAGATAGTATTCAAACTGCATTTTATGAAGGTCATGGTGAATGTATCATTTCTCATTTTGATGAAAACAATAAGCGAATCAATGAGATATTGAATAATCGATTTGAATTAGACGGAATGGTATTTGAAGAGCCATCGGTAAACTTCTTTTCATTTAATAATCCTTATGGTGCATGTAAAACTTGTGAAGGATTTGGAAGTGTAGTTGGCATAGACGAAGACTTGGTCATTCCAGACAAATCAAGATCAATTTTTGATGATGCTATTGTTCCTTGGAAAGGTGACAAAATGAGTGAGTGGAAATCACATTTTTTGAAGATATCCTCCAAGAGTAAATTTCCAATTCATAAGCCTTATTACGAGTTGTCTCAATCACAAAAAAATTACCTATGGGATGGAGATGAATCATGGGAAGGTTTGCATGGCTTTTTCAGAGAATTAGAAAAACAAACCTATAAAATTCAATACCGTGTCATGCTTGCCCGATATCGAGGAAAAACAAGTTGTCCGGATTGCAAAGGAACTCGACTTAGAAAAGATGCTTCTTATGTTAGAATAACAGAACTTAATAAAGAAAAACAATCATGGAAAGAGTTCATGAGTTTAAGTAATATCTTACTCATGAGTATTGATGAAGCCTTGGTATATTTTGATGAACTTCAAATAAGTGAACAACATCAAATTATTGCGAAAAGAATGCTAACTGAAATCACGAATAGGTTACGTTTTCTTCAAAATGTAGGATTAGGTTACCTTTCTTTAAATCGATTATCAAACACACTAAGTGGTGGAGAAACCCAACGCATTAATTTAGCTACTTCTTTGGGCTCTAGTTTAGTTGGCTCCTTGTATATTTTAGATGAACCAAGCATTGGACTACATAGTAAAGACACAGAAAAATTAATTGAGGTATTGAAACACCTCAGAGATTTAGGTAATACTGTTGTGGTGGTTGAACATGATCAAGATGTGATGGAACAAGCTGATCATATTTTAGATATTGGTCCTTTAGCTGGTATACATGGTGGGAACTTAGTAGCACAAGGAACGCTTCAACAAATAAAAAACGAAGTAATCAGTTTAACGGCACAATATCTTTCAGGAAACTTCTCACCTTTCAAGACTTTCATTATTCCGTTAGTTTCAGAATCAAAAGAAGCCCAACGAGATGAAGTCCTGCCAGCCAATTTTGACCATGCGTATTGATTGCTTAAAATCAATTGCGCAAATTTCCAAATATGACCAGAACTAGCAAATCCTGTCCTGCTTATGTGAACATGCAAACCACAAG
>JBMLPO010000232.1:0-8476 GCA_049242065.1 Bacteroidia bacterium | reverse complement strand
TGATTCCAGTAGCAGATTTCGAGAAGATTAATTCGAATCTGTTTTCACCAAATGAGTTAGAGTCGGCAGTAACTGTAAAAGTTAAGTTATTGATTGATTTCAAATCATACGTTTTGTTGATGAACTTGTCTTTTAAATAAACATCAGCATTGGCAAAAGTATTTTGATTGCTGAATTTAATCTCATAAGCACCACCATTGAATACACCTGTTAATCCTAATGGAACGATGGTTTCAGCTCCTATTTCTTTCATTTTATTCATGGCTAGCTTAGTGCCATCATTTAAATAAGAATAGAAATTGATTTCAGGATTTACCAATTTAATGAAATCTTGTACATCATATTGGTTATCGCAATTTTCATCAAACACAACAGTTAAACCATCGTAGGCTCTATCACCAATAAAGATATCTAGATTTAAAACATTACTTGGGTTCTTCTTAAAATGACTTGGAGGAGTTGAACTCACTTTAGAAGCTTCAGTAAAAGTAATACTAGGATTTGCGGCAGTAGTTTGTACAAATATTGACTGACCAGAGTTGATGATATTACTTGCACCTGAACCAGTTCCTGCAGAACCATCATGATAAACATAAGAACCTCTTCCTGCATTGTTAACATTCCAAGTAGCAAAAGTGGTAGACACATTTGATTTGGTTACACTAGCCCAGTTAACAGCACACGCATATGGATTACCTATCAAAGACCAACCTATAGTTGAATTGTTTGCACCACTACCAACAGCTGCATTCAATGCTGGAATACCAGCAGGAGATGAGCTTACAGAACCAGCGCCAAAAACTACATTACCTGTTACAACTGAACCCGTAGCAGTTAAAACCAAAGCTGCAGAATCTTGAACCGTTGTGGTATTTAAATTGATATTTCTATCACCTCGAATTAACATCCTATAGCCAGTACCGATATTTAAATTGGTAGCATTGGTATTAGGAATAGCAGCCCATCCTTCAGTACCAGAAACATTATAGGTAAACAAAGAAGCAGTACCTGAATTAGATTGATCGAAACCATTTGCACCAGTTAATGAGCCAGTGATATGGGTAGCTTGTTGCCAGCTTCCTGATATGAAATTTGATGTATTAATAGGAGAAGCCAAGAATCTAAATGCACGTCTACGAGGAATGAAACGTTCTACAGTTACATTACCAGAAATGGTGCCTGAGGAACTCAATATTGATGCAGTGCCTGAAGCATCAGATTTTAGTGTTAAAGCTCCTCCTGTATTTAAGGTTCCGGCAGTTACTGTCAAGGATCCAGCAGGTGCTATGTTTAATGCATCTGCTAAGCTCACAACCCCTGAAGATGTCCTATTGATAGTTAAACTTCTTAATACATTAGTTGTACCAGGAGTTGTTTGATCGAATCTTAAAGTCCAAGTATTGCTAGTACCCAGTAAACTCAAAGATGATGTAGCACTTCCTTTAATTGCAGAACCCGATACCATATTTATGCTAGAGGCTGTTCCAGCTTTTCCAATAGTCATGGATTTACCATTTAAATTGATTAATGCCCCTGAGGCAGTCATTTGAAAAGGATCAGCAGTTTCATCAACTAATAAGTTTTGATCTAAGATTATTTCTCCAGCAGTTTTAGTAACGCGCATTACATCAATATCCAATGGGTCAGTTGTTGAATTGACTCTTTGGTTGTTGGTTCCTTGAAAAAAGATAGCTCTTGTATTAGCAGTAAATACACCATTATCATCTAAATCACCTTCTAATTTCAAATCACCACCTGAGGAACCGGATAAAACTACAGTTCCATTGTTGGTTAACTTACCTACAACTGTTAATGCTTGAGTCATAGCTGTATTGGCAAGTGTTAATGAGCAACCACTGTTAATGGTTAAATTGCCTGCGCATTGACGAGCTATATTGGTACCTGAATTAGCTCCTAAATCCAAAGTTGTATTTCCCGATATTAAAACATTTCTAGGATACCCAGCACCAGAAGTTGAACTCCATTCGGTACCTCTTCCATATGTTGTTCCAGAATTATAAATCAAAGTTGATGAAGAGCCGTAAGTTGGGGCGATATTGGTAAAACCTCCTGCATTAATTTGAAGGTTTCCATCAACATTAAAAGAACCAGAACCAGAAACTCCACCTGCTAGTTGCAAGGTTTGACCAGTATTAACTGTAAGAGAACCTGTAGATGCAAATAAAATGGATGAAGCTGTATAATTTGCATCAAGTGTAATGGCATTTGTTCCCATTATAGCTAAACTTTCATTACTTGAAGGAACGCCTACCGGACTCCAATTAGATGCAGTGCTAAAAGTTCCAGAACCTGCCGATAATCTTGATTTAGTAAAACTTAACTGCAAGGGGCTGCTAGAAGTTCCAAGGCTAACTGTTGAGCCACAACCAGAACTTGAACTTGTATTTCCAGTAAATTCAAAATATACATCAAATCTACATGAACCAACTTCAGAAGAGATATTTACATCATTAAAAATATTAACATTAGCACTTGAATTCAACCATCTTTGGTCATTACCATTTGAGGTAGATATATTACTTGGAGTAGCAGTAGTTGTAAAGCTGCCATTTGAACTAAAGCCCAAGCTAACGGTATTATAAGATCCAGGAGTATTTCCTACTTTATACACCCTCCAAAACATGGTACCACCGCAAACATTCCCTGAACCATCTTTAAATGTATGTATGATACCTCCATTTAAAGTTAAAGAATACAATGCTCCTAAATTTGACCCCCAATTATATGAATTCACTTGAGAACCTCCATTTGCGGAGTAAGATATTAATCCCCCGCCTGAACCTTGGGCAAAAAAACCTGCTGCCCCAAATGAATTTTGAAAGGCAAGTAGTAAAAAACTTAAAATCAATAAAGTATTTCTTTTAAATTGATTTTTCAATTGTAAACCTATCTTCATATTTTATTCTTTAATTAATTTTTGCGTGTATGTTTCAGTTTCGTTAGAAATATTTAACAAATAAACTCCCTGTTTCAATGATTCAAGCTGAATTAGATAATGATTTGACTCTTGAGTAGTTAAATTATTTTCATAAATCACATGACCCATTAAATCAGCAATCAAAACATGAAATTTTCCAGATTGTTTGAAATTCAAGTTAATATTATTTTTAATAGGATTTTCAATATTACTTAAAAACATTTCTGAATCTTTATTTTTAGCAGAAATAATGTTTGAATATTGAACACCACCATCAGAGTCTTCTTGTTTTAATCTAAAGAAGTCAAAATTGTAATTATTTCGAGTTAAAAAAGAATAAGAATTCAATTGATTACTATTCCCCTTTCCTTCAACAAATCCAATAGTTTCAAACTCCGATCCATTTTCAGATGCTTCTACCCAAAAACCTTTGTTGTTTTGTTCCCAAGCAGTTTGCCAATATAAAATGATTTGCTCATTTTCTACTTGTGCAGTGAAATGAATTAATTCAACCGGCAAAGCAGTGGTACAACTATCAAATACAAAATACAAATTCACAGGATTACTGCTTGTTCTGGTATAAGTTCTGTTAAATCCACCTACACCATTACTTACCGTGCATGATCTCTGTAATGGATTTGGAAATGATTCAGGAGTATTAGCCAATGAACTATCACCGTTTACAAATTTAAATTCAAATGTTGTTGGACAAACATTAGTTACTATTCTTTGATAATAACCAGGCATTCCATTTACAGGAAACATTCTTAGTGCTCCGGCAGACCAAGTTGGATTGGTAAATGATCCCATTACATAAACTCTACCTTGTGGATCTGGAGTTGTTTTAGATAAATCTGTTAAAAATGAAATAGTTGATGGGGCAGGAGCAGCCGGACAAGAAGCAGTAAGGCTATTAAAACAAGCATTTCCTAAAATGGTGTCTTTGTTTAAATTCAATTCTCGGTTGCCACTTGATGTGCTAAAATTAGACTCCCAAGTTATTGCGCCATTTTTGTGTAATCTGTATTTGTATTGAAGTGTAGAGCTTGAATCAATGATTAAACTTATCCCATAAATATTTGAACTTGGAATATTCGATAGTTTATAGGCTGTTGACCAATTGGCAAATGCATTATTGTTTCCTATTACTGTTATAGAGTCAAATCCATTACAAATTTGTGAGCCCATATCAACCCTAAAACCAATTGAATATTTGGGTGTAAAGGTATAGGAGTAATTATTCCCTGAATTATCTAAAACACTTAAACATGAAAGAGATTTATCCATTTCACTCATGTTGTTTAATTTATTCAAACTTACGGTTGATGTGAATACATAATACCTTAAAATAGCACCATTATTTTGTGCTGGAATATTTGCAAGCCATGAAGTATTCGTCGGAGCATTTGTTGAATTTGCTTGAACAATAGTGCTTGTTCCAGTTGAAGAGAAAGAGGTACCATTTGTATATCTCAGGTAAACAAACTCACCATTTGAAGGACTTGCGGAAGTTTGAATAACAATTGTAGACGTATTATTTGCCCCTAAACTAAGGGTCTGACTATTGATTGAAATTGGCGTGTTATTGGTATAGGCTGCATAAAATCTAGCATTACTGTTGGAATATCCACAATCATTAAAAACAAAAGTATAGTAGCCAGGATTGCTCATGTTAAGCCCCATATCATTTCCAGAATTGTAGGCATTACAAGTATTGACAGTATCTAATTTTGCTTGAGATACAGCGCTAAAAACCCACTTGTTTTGAAATCTATTTGTAGAAGGGCCAGATATAAACAAAAATCCATTTCCACTGCCGCCAAGCATATTTGAATTATTAACTTGTCCTGATGAGGATGCCGCAAAATAGGTTTTAACCCACTGACCTCTTCCATCTGTTGGATTACCTGTGTTGATTGAGACACGACGATAAGTTGAATTTGCAGCGGCGTTGGTAGAATAGGAGTTCATTGCGCCCACCACTTGAATAGGTTCACCTGAAAATATATTCTGTGAACTTGCTCCTTCAATGAAAAATATCATTAAAAAAGTAACAAGATTGATTTTTATATTTTTGACGCAATTAAATGCCTTATTCATAGAATAATACCTTTTTCAATAACTCTCAAAAATAAATATAGTTATTGAAACAAAGCGTGTCAGAAAGTAAAATTTTTCAGCCATTTAAACATTAGGTAAAACACTAATAATTTATACGAATGAGTAAATCGGCTATTCAAACTGATGAATTTTGTTTTTAAATTGATGTTTTTCCGATTTTTTAACTTTTTAGTTTACTTTAAAAAAAAATTAACAACATTCATTTGAATTGGTCTTTTCTAAAAAAAAGTCCTGATTGAATTAACAATCAGGACTTTTTTGCAATTTATATCTTGGCGTTTACCAAAAGATTTATTCAAAGTCTTCAAATTCTACCTTGAACTCAACCCTTCTATTTTTAGCTTTTCCTTCAGTAGTTGAATTATCAGCCACAGGCTGTGTATCACCAAAACCATCTGAAGTCATTCTATCTGCTGAAATACCTTTGCTAACCAAATATTGTTTTACAGCAGCAGCGCGACCTTTTGATAATTCTAAGTTTTTATCAGAATTACCAACATTGTCTGTATGTCCAGCAATAGCTAATTTATAGGTAGGATTTTCCTTCATAATTTTAGCAACTTGATCTAAAATTGGATTAGAAGTTTTCTTAATAGTAGTTTTTCCTGTTTCAAACTGAATGCCTTGTAAAGCTTTTTCAAAAATCTTTTTAACGGCAGCTTTTACTTCAGGACAACCATTATTGGTAGCAACACCTGCAACTTTAGGGCATTTATCTTTGTTGTCGGCTATACCATCTCCATCTGTATCAGGGCAACCATTGAATGCAGCTGTACCAGCTTTATTAGGACACTCATCTTTTGCATCCTCAATACCATCTCCATCTGTATCAGGGCAACCATCAAACTTTTCAATTCCTTTTACATTCGGGCATTTGTCTTTCGCATCTTCAATTCCGTCTCCATCTGTATCAGGGCAACCATCGAACTTTTCTAAACCAGCAACAGTAGGACATTTGTCTTTTGCATCTTCAATTCCATCATTATCAGAATCTGGGCAGCCATTGAACTTAGCAACTCCAGCAACTGTTGGACATTTATCTAAATTGTCAGCAATACCATCTTTATCACCATCAATGATACAGCCAGTTTTATCAACTAATGCGCCAGCTGGTGTATTTGGGCACAAATCTTTTTTATCACTTACGCCATCACCATCAGCATCTTTCATTTTGCCTAATAAAATATTCAAACCAATAGTATGATTTAAATATTGATCCCATGTATAATGTTGAAGATTCACACTTCCTTCAGCTTGGTCGTTATTGGTCCAACCAAATTGACTTTGGATATTTAGATAAACTCTTTCTTCACATTTGATATTTAAACCCAATCCAGCAGGAATGATAACTTCAGTATAAGATGATTTACCAAAATCATTAGGCTCATCAACATTCACGTATCTTCCTCCTAATCCTAAGGTGATATAAGGAGTAATTCTAGCATTTTCTTTTCCTAAAAATTTGAAACGCGCATTTGCATCCAAAGAACCAAATTGCGTATAAAATGCTTGATAGGTTTTAGTGAAATGACCCCATTCACCAACATATAACTGACCAGCAAAATCAAAAAATCTGCTTTGGTATTTTGAAACAGTTAATCCATAAATTCCAGGATTGGTGTTTCTGATACCCATTCCATTAGTGGTAGGAATTCTCTTTTGAAGAAAATCGAATTTAAAAAACCCATTTCCCAAATCACCATTGTATTCGGAATAACCAAAATTTAATCCAACTGCCCATTTGTAATCAGCTGTTTGTGCAAAAAGCTGGGAGGTGCAAAAGGCGAGTAAAACGCTAAATAGACGTAATTTTTTATTCATATAAGCACATATTTAATGCTTGAAAAATAGAATATATGGATGAAATTCCAATGAAATGGAGTGATGATTTTTGTATTTTTACTAACATAGCCATGTTTTTAAGCTTTTTTGTTAAGTTTGGATAAAAGGAAACAGCAATTGATTAGTGTATTTTTTATTGGAAGCGGCAGAATAGCAGTTCATTTGGCTTCGGCATTTGAAAAAACTGATATTGAGTTAACAGGAGTCTATAGCAGAAATCATCAAAATGCTATAGCGTTTGGCCAAAAGTTTGATATTCCTAGTTTTGAACATTTGAATCAAATTCCCCAAGATTCGGATGTTTATATCCTTGCCATTTCAGATGATCAAATTGAATTAGTATCCTCACAAATCAATGTAAATGGAATACTTGTGCATTGTTCAGGGCTTAAAGACATTGAATCAATAAAAGGAGTGGGGCACAAAGCTGTTATGTGGCCTCTACAAAGTTTCAGCTTGGATAAAAGTGTTGATTTCAAACAAATTCCCATATTACTTGAGGCCAATTCCGAAGAAAACTACAGAATCATAGAAGCGCTTTGCGAAAGAATTAGTCATCATTTAATACCCTGCAACAGCCAACAAAGACAATGGTATCACTTGGCTGCCGTTTTTGTAAATAATTTTAGCAATCATTTATATGTTGAAGCAGAGGCTATACTCCAATCGCAGCAACTCGACTTTAAATTATTACTTCCATTAATGAAGGAAACCGTTGAAAAATTAAATCATCTATTACCATTGGCAGCTCAAACAGGCCCTGCTGTTAGAGGCGATCAGCAAACCATAAAAAAACATTTGGACCTTTTATCAGAAAATAAAACTGCAAAGGATATTTATTCGTTAATTAGTAAATCGATCCAAGAAACCAAAAGGAACTAAAATGAAAAGAGTATTCATCTTTGTTTTATTGTGCTTCTATTTTCCAGTACTGAGTTTTGCAACCAAGATCTTGGTGCCTATGGATGAAGAGCAAAAGAATCATTTAAAGGCGTATGGATTAACTTATTGGGTTTTAAACAATGGCTTAGAAGCAAGTTGGTTATTAAACTATAGAGGAGGGAGTTTTCTCTTAGATTACAGTGAAACCATTGAAAAAGAATGTAAGGTTAGAGGCGTAACTTATGAATTAAGCAGTGAGGGACAAGTAAGTGAAATACTTCTTGAAATAGCCAAGCCTGAAGTCAATATGGAATTAGTAAAACTACTAAAGGCACCTAAAATTGCAGTATATTCTCCAAAAACTAAACAACCTTGGGATGATGCTGTAACCATGGTATTAACTTATGCTGAAATTCCATATGACGTAGTATTTGATGATGAAGTTTTAAATGGAAAACTTCCGCTTTATGATTGGTTACATCTGCATCATGAAGATTTTACCGGGCAGTATGGAAAATTCTATTCACAATTTGCCAATGCTGCTTGGTACCAAGCAGAGGTGAGAGAAAATGAACAAATGGCAGCTAAGCATGGCTTTAGAAAAGTGTCAGAAATGAAATTGACAGTAGCTAAAAAAATCAGAGACTTTGTAACAGGCGGTGGTTTTATGTTTGCCATGTGTAGTGCAACTGA
>JBMLPO010000231.1:0-3985 GCA_049242065.1 Bacteroidia bacterium | reverse complement strand
TGCCCGCCAAAAAGGTGGGGAAACTGTACCAATCCACCCACTACACTCAAAATCGCGAGCACTATCAGGGGAATGGTCATGGCCTTGGGCGACTCATGCAGGTGGTGTTCCTGATCGTGAGTACCGCGGAAGCCACCGTAGAAGGTAAGCACCAGCAGGCGCAGCATGTATACGGCTGTGAGAATAGCACAAAGCACACCCAGCCAGAAATAAATCTTATTATGATGGAAAGCGGCCATCAGGATCTCGTCTTTTGATACAAAGCCGGAGAATCCGGGAACGCCGATGATCGCGAGTACACCCAGCAGGAAAGTGAAATAGGTAACGGGAATCTTTTTAGCCAGTCCACCCATTTTGGTGATATCCTGTTCTCCGCCCATGGCATGAATCACGCTACCGGCACCAAGGAAGAGCAGGGCTTTGAAGAAGGCATGGGTCATTACATGGAATACTCCTGTAGTGAATGCTCCTACTCCCAGTGCGAGGAACATCAGTCCCAGTTGCGACACCGTAGAATAGGCCAGCACTTTCTTGATATCATTCTGGTAAAGGGCAATGGTACCCGCCAGCAGGGCGGTAGCAATGCCGATTACTGCAATTACATTCATGGTAATGGGCGCAGCTGAGAACATCACATGGCTGCGGGCGATCATGTAAATACCTGCGGTAACCATCGTGGCCGCGTGGATCAGGGCCGACACGGGGGTCGGGCCGGCCATAGCGTCGGGCAACCATGTATAGAGGGGGATCTGTGCACTTTTACCTGTAGCTCCAACGAATAACAATAGTGTTGTTAAGACTAAGATACCAGAACCTTTTTCCATTCCCATAGCACTTTGGTTTACTACTCCATAGTCTAAACCTCCGAAATAGAAAACCAACATAAACATACCAAGAAGAAATCCTAAATCTCCAATTCTATTCATGATGAAGGCTTTTTTAGCGGCATCATTATAGGCTGGATTTTTGAACCAGAATCCAATGAGTAAGTATGAACACAATCCTACTCCTTCCCATCCTATAAACATCACCAAATAGTTATTACCCATTACCAATAATAACATGAAGAAAATAAAGAGATTTAGATAAGAGAAAAATCTGCTAAATCCTTCATCGTGGTGCATGTATCCAATAGAATAAATGTGAATCAAAAATCCAATTCCGGTAATAACCAACAACATGACCAAACTTAACTGGTCAATGAGGAATCCAAAACTTAAAGATGTTTGTCCAAACTTAATCCACTCGTAGATATCGAAGTTTAAAGATTTACCACCAGATAAACCATTAAATAAATACAATGAGCAAATGAATGAGGCCAATATCATTAAACTGGCAATCCAGCCTGATGCATGACCTAATTTTTTTCCGAATAGCGCTACCACAAAAAATCCGATTAATGGCAACAATGGCACCATTAAAGCGGGAGTGATAAGCTGCGTTAGTTCTGCTATATTATTCATGAAATACGATTCTAATTAACTACCACTTTAATTTGTTCAATACATTGATATCAATGCTGCCAATGTTTCTGTAAATGCTAACCATCAATGCTAGTCCTACAGCCACTTCAGCTGCAGCTACCACCATGATGAAGAATACAAATACTTGTCCTTCGGTATTGCCACTGTAAGCAGAAAAGCTAACCAATAAAAGATTAACCGCATTCAACATTAATTCAATACACATCAAAATAATCAGAGCATTTCTTCTAAACAAAACGCCCATTACTCCAATTGAAAATAAAATGGTACTCAATAGTAAATACCAGTTTTGTGTTGCTTCAGGACTTTCCATTAGTTTCTTTCTTTTTTAGCCAAAACCACTGCGGCAATCATGGCTGATACAAACAATACCGATGAAATTTCGAATGGAAGAAGGAAATCGGTAAATAATTTCATTCCTACATTTTGTACATAACCAATGTCTGATACTTGTGGTGCTTGATAAGCACTTAATTTTTCAGCCTTGATTGATGCCAATAAGGTTAGCATCAGCAAACCTCCACTAATAATGGCCATCAATTTGGTTAAGTTGTTTTTATGTGGTTCAGTGCTTTTGTTCAGATTTAATAACATCACTGTAAACAACATCAATACCATAATGGCTCCTGCGTAAACAATAATATGAACGATAGCTAAGAATTGGGCATTGAGCATAACATAATGCCCTGCAATACTGAAAAAACAAGCAATTAAAGAAAGTACACTGTAAATAGGACTTCTTGAAAATACCACAAACAGCGCCGATACAATCGACAGGGCTGAGAGGATATAAAATATCATTTGGGAACTCATGAGTTGATAGGTATAGTCTTAATCGTTGTGAACAATGGTATAATCTTTCTTACGTTTGCTGATATCGATTCTTTGATCAACAGGTTCAACCAAAACATCTTTACCAAATACAAATCCACCTCTTGAATAATCTGATGGTACAATTCTATCTGTAAGGTAAATGGCATCTTTAGGACAGGCTTCTTCGCAAAGTCCGCAGTAAATGCAACGCAGCATATTGATTTCATATTTAGCTGCATACTTTTCTTCACGGTATAAATGCTCTTCACCTTTTTTGCGCTCAGCTGCATCCATGGTGATGGCTTCTGCAGGACATGATACTGCGCAAAGTCCACAAGCTGTGCAGTTTTCTCTTCCTTCTTCATCACGTTTAAGTACGTGCATACCTCTGTAAACAGGAGCAAATTCTCTTGTAACTTCAGGGTATCTTAAAGTTGCTTTTTTCTTGAATAAATGCTTGATGGTAATCATCATGCCAGAAAAAACTGCTGGAAGATAAAGCTTCTCAATCCAGTTCATTTCCTTATGAACTACAACTTTAGATCGGTTGGTTAATTGCATAATTTATATTCCTGTTTTGATTATTTGAAAATTGTTAAAAATCCACCTGTCACCAACATGTTGATGATCGATAATGGTAATAATACTTGCCATCCTAATCTCATCAATTGGTCGTAACGGAATCTTGGTATGGTCCAACGAACCCACATAAACACAAAGATGAAGAAGAAGATTTTGGTGAATAATGCGCCTATAGAAATGAAGCTGACTATATTATTCGGTAATACTGTGCTGAGGTATTCTAAGCCTGGGAAATTGTATCCGCCGAAATACAAACTTGAAATCATGGCAGATGAAATGAACATGTTGATGTATTCAGCAAATAAAAATAAGCCTAGTTTCATCGATGAATATTCTGTGTGGTATCCACCAATCAATTCCGATTCTGATTCAGGTAAGTCGAATGGAGTTCTGTTGGCTTCTGCAAATGCACAAATGATAAAGATAATAAATCCTACTGGTTGATAAAGGATATTCCAATGCCATTCTTTTTGTCCGTCAACAATGGCGTTCAAACTCAATGAGCCATCTGAAATCAATAGGATAGAAATGATGCTCATACCCATCGCTAATTCATAAGATATCATTTGACTCGATGCACGAATGGCACCTAACAAAGCATATTTATTATTAGAAGCCCATCCACCAATCATGATTCCATAAACACCCAATGATAAAACTCCCATGATGTACAAAATACCAATATTGATATCGGCTACTTGTAAATTGAATTTGGTTCCTCCAATTTCTAAAGGCATTCCCCAAGGAATAATGGCACTGGTCATTAAGGCTGTTACCATGAACATACTTGGACCTAATATAAACAACCATTTATCAGAGACATTAGGAATGATTTCTTCCTTTAAAAACATTTTCACTCCATCAGCAATTGGTTGCAATAAACCAAAAGGTCCAGCTCTATCTGGCCCAATTCTATCTTGTAAAAATGCAGCAACTTTTCTTTCGGCATAGGTTGAATAGGCTGCAATTCCTAAACTTACCAAGAATAAAATAAGAACCAGAGCTATTTTGAAAAATATTAATTCCATTAGTTTTTGCCTCCTTCTATTGCCAAAGGTTTAATCGTATTGATGCTTAATTCTTTTGGCTTCTTTAGAATTTCATAC
>JBMLPO010000230.1:0-3271 GCA_049242065.1 Bacteroidia bacterium | reverse complement strand
ACCAAAGCAGTAGCCCAGCTTCCACCACCAATCACCGCAATATTTTCAGGATAAGTCATCATAGCTGCAATTTATGAAATCTCATGAAAATACAAGGTGATGCTTTTGCAATGTGAACCTTTGTGGCTAAGAGAAAATATGAAATATTTGAGTATAATCAGTTAAAATTCAAATGGCTTAATGTCAACTATGGCAAATTTCTTAAAAACAACCAATGATGAGTGCTATCAAAACTGTATTTTACTATGCCAACTTTTGGTGCGTAATAACATGATTGAATGTATTTATCCTCTTTATTTGCCATAGTATAAGTTGAATCGGGAGTAATTACAGTTGAATATGTTAATTCATTTCCACCAAAATCATAATTATAATAGTAAGTTTTGAACATATAAAATTTCATGTTTCTTCCTTTCATTTCCAACTGAAAAGTATAAGAATTATCCGCACTTGTAAAGTTTTGCTTAAGGTACTCATAATGTTCATCATCACAACAATCGCATGCAACATAAATTATATCAATTGGGTAGGTATATTTTGAGCCATATAATACAATGGTATCCATTTCAGGAATTCGCTGAAAATGCAGTGTATCATTTTCCTTATAAGGGTACCAACTTTGATAAAGTTTATAATCTTGTTTTAATACAATATTCCTTTTACAATCGGGTTTACAAGAAAAAATGAAAAGAAAAATCGAAGCTAAAAATGGGTACAATATTATTTTCATGCTTGCACAGTTTATCAATTTTTAAATCAAAGTTTGATGAATTTAAAAAATAAAAAGAAGTGATAACCAACAAAAACTACCGCTCATTTTATTCTTATTCATACAAAATCAGTATAAATAAGCAGATTTGAATCTATCTATTTTAACATTTTTGTATCAAATAAGAATATTTTTATTCGATTTTTGTCTTATTCTTACATTTAATTGTCTCCAAGATTGATTTTAAAGAAGCTAGAAAATTAGCCCAAATTCATAGACCGCAATTTCATTTCGATTTATATGGCTTCATTTTTATTTTAAAAATCTGTTTAGGTGTAAATTTGATTATTATAATTAATTTCAAAACTCAACAACAAAAAAGGGTGATCACTTTTCAGTCATCACCCTTTCTATTGATTGAGAAATATTAGTTCTGAGTAGGATTGTTATTATCCCTGTTTTCTCTTGGTTCTCTATTTTCTCTAGGTCTTCTATCGTCTCTTTTTTCACCTCTGTTGTCATCTCTGCGTGGCGGACGACTTTCTCTTGGTGCTGGTTCAACCCAACCTTCAGGTTTAGGTAATAATACCTTTCTTGACAGTTTTAGTTTACCAGTTTTCTTATCGATTTCAATTAATTTCACATCAATTTTGTCACCTACATTTAATACGCCTTCCATGTTTGGTAAACGTTTGTAGTCGATTTCACTAATGTGTAACAAGCCATCTTTTCCAGGAAGAATTTCAACGAAAGCACCAAAATCAACAATCGATTTTACAGTACCATTGTAAACCATATCCAATTCAGGAACAGTTACAATTCCTCTGATCATTTTTAAGGCTTTTGCCATGGCTTCTCCATCGTTCGAAGCAATTTCTACAATTCCTTTTTCGCCCTCTTCAGTAATAGAAATCACTGTTCCGGTTTCTTTTTGAATTCCTTGAATCACTTTTCCACCAGGACCGATAACTGCACCAATGAATTCTTTATCAATGTAAAGCGTTTCAATTCTAGGAGCATGTGGTTTCAAATCAGCAGCAGCTTCAGAAATGGTTTTATTCATTTCGTTCATGATATGCAATCTGCCTGCTTTAGCTTGGTTTAAAGCTTCTTCAACCATTTCCCATCTTAAGCCATTGATTTTGATATCCATTTGGCAAGCAACGATACCGTTTTTGGTGCCAACTACTTTAAAATCCATATCTCCCAAATGATCTTCATCTCCTAAGATATCAGATAAGATAGAATATTTGCCGGTTTCTTCATCGCTGATTAAACCCATTGCAATACCAGAAACGGCGCTCTTAATTTTAATACCAGCATCCATTAAAGCCAATGAACCTGCACAAACAGTTGCCATTGAAGACGAACCGTTTGATTCTAAAATATCACTGACAATTCTAATGGTATAAGGATTTTCTTCTCTTGAAGGCAATACTCTTTTTAAACCTCTTAAAGCCAAATTACCATGACCAATTTCTCTTCTACCAGGACCACGGTTTGGTCTTACTTCTCCAGTTGAGAAACTTGGGAAATTGTAATGTAAAAGGAATTTTGCATAGCCTTCGTTCATTGGGCTATCCAACATTTGCTCATCCAATTTTGAACCCAAAGTAACTGTGGTTAAGGATTGAGTTTCACCTCTCGTAAATACAGCAGAACCGTGAGCCGCAGGAAGGTATCCAACTTCAGACCAAATAGGTCTAACTTCATCTAGTTTTCTACCATCTAAACGTTGCTTTTCGTCTAAAATCATTTTACGAACCGCATCATATTCTACATCATGGAAATACTTATTGGTTAAGAATGAATCCAATTCAGTACCTTCAGGTAAAGATGCTTTGTATTCTTCTCTAATAGCTTTAAAACCAGCAGAACGCTCAGCTTTGCCTAATTTTGCTTTGGCAACCGCATACACTTTATCGAAAGCAAATTCTCTGATCGATTTTTCTAATTCTTCATTGCTACGCTCGTGGTTGTATTCTCTGGTAGGTTTTTTACCACCTAATAGTTCGCACAATTCCCACTGGGCTTTGATTTGAAGTTTGATAGCTTCATGAGCATGTTTTAAAGCAGCAAGCATATCGGCTTCACTTACCTCAGCACATTCTCCTTCCACCATGTTGAGGTCCTTTTCAGTACCAGCAACAATGAGGTCCATATCAGCTCTCTCTAACTCGTCTTTGTAAGGATTGATTACAAATTTGCCATCAATTCTAGCTACACGTACTTCAGAAATTGGTCCGTTAAAAGGAATATCACTCACCATAATAGCAGCAGAGGCAGCTAAGCCAACCAATGCATCAGGAAGAATATTTTTATCAGAAGAAATAAGCGTTAATGAAACTTGGGTATCTGCATGGTAATTGTCTGGGAAAAGCGGACGTAATGCGCGGTCAACAATACGGCTTACCAATACTTCATAATCAGATAATTTTGCTTCACGTTTGTGAAAGCTTCCCGGGATTCTTCCTACTGCTGCAAATTTTTCTTGGTAATCTACAGTCAATGGCATGAAATCCATATCGGGTTTTGCATCATTGTTTGATACAATTGTGGCGA
>JBMLPO010000229.1:0-2601 GCA_049242065.1 Bacteroidia bacterium | reverse complement strand
TGAATGGCAAATTCACCAATTGAGTATGGTTAAATTCTTGATTCAAAAGTTCTAGCACATTTCTTTTTTGAACAAAGGAACTATCGGCAAACAAGCTTGCATTGCCATTATTTACAATAACAAAACAATTTTGATGAGCATAAGCATAAACACGAATAAAACTACGAGATGATACTTGAAAATAATTATAAATACTTAAACCCAATAATAATAGAATCAATAACAAGGCTGATTGAATTTGCCAGAATTGCTTTTGATAGATAAAAGCTAAAATTAAAAAAATGAGAACAAATAATAAGCAGCAGTTTATACCATTGATATAAATACCACTTAACGAAAAAAAAGGAATGGATGCAAAGACAGCTGCCAAGTAATTGCACAAACCAATGATTGACTTTAAACAGGTGATGAGCACATTGGCTAGGATAGGAAAGCTTGATACAGCTAATGCAGCAATACCACAATAAATTGCTATCGTACTAAGGGGTATAATCAACAAATTGCTCAGTAGAAACAGAATTGGAAACTGATGAAAATAAAAAAGGCTTAGCGGGAATGTAGTGATTTGAGCAGCAGTAGAAGCCGCAATTAATTTCCAAGTCTGATCACTTAACCAAGATTTAGGTTCAAACCATAAATAAATAGGTTGATAAAATAAACTCAACCCTAAGACAGCAAAATAGCTCAATTGAAAACCTGCATCATAAACCAATTCGGGTTGGACCATGAGGAGCAGAAAAGCAGAAGCGGAAAGTGTATTAACTGGATTATAAACTCTTTGTAATAGTTTTGAAACCACAAAAAAACTTATCATCACGGCAGCCCGCAGAATTGAAGGCGACAAGCCACATAAAAGAGAATAAAACCAAATACAAGAAAGAATGATGCAGGTTTTGATAAGTTTGAGAAATTGGTTTTTATCGAGAAATACCAGAATGGTTTCAAGAAACAAAAACACCAAACCAACATGCATACCGCTCACAGCAAGTACATGTAGCGTACCTGTAATTGCATATTGTTGACTTAACTCCTTACTTATTTCGTCATCATAACCATATAAAAGAGCCATTGCAACAGCACGAATTTCGTTTTCTGGAATATAATGATAGAGTGTTTTTCTTATGAAAATTTGCGATTGAAAAGCATAATTGTTTGCAAAGTTGTTGGAGCTTTTATAAAAACTAAATGGATTAGATTTTGTAAAATCTACTTGATAAAAAATCCCTTTTAGTGATAGGTATTTTTGATAATTAAATTCACCAGGATTGAGAGCTGAAGGGATGGCTTGCAATTTGGAAGATGGAATTAAATAACATAAACCCGGGACAATTGAAAAATAAAAACTCGAGTCGAAATAAACCAAACATTTACCTGAAGCAGGTGAATTATTTAGAAAATCGGATGTATTAAAAATCTCTGCAATACATTTCATACGATTAGATTGGAGAGCTGGTAAATCATTGATTTTGATAATCAGTTGTTCATCAACTAATGAATGTTTTTGATAGTTATTTTGAACAGAAAATAGATGGGAGCGAAATAGGCCTAATTCAAAAAATAAAAGAAATACACAAAAACCTTGAATGAGCGATCTGAATCGGATTGATTTAAGGAAAACCTGAAGAAGAAAAAACAGGAAAATGACACCTATTAAAAAGATAAAATGTCTAGTTGAAATTGGGCATGAAAAACCGCATAGGATGCCTAATAACAAAGGAAAAAGGAACCTAAAAAAAGGAATACGATGCCAAAAATATCCAAACATAAATACTCAGGAATAAAAATTACTTGCCTGAAGTTAGTTATATGTTAGTTTTGAAAAAAAAAACGAAGTTTATGTATTCAATTTTATTAAGCTCACATAATTTACTTAGATGGGCATTTTTAGCAGTAGCCATTCTAGCTATTTTTAAAGCTATTAATGGATTAAGGGGCAATCATCCTTTCACACCTGGCGATAAGAAATTGGGTGGCATTTTAGTTGGATTGGCTCATTCACAATTATTGATTGGAATAATATTGTGGTTTATTAGTCCGAATGTACAAGCAGCCTTAGCAGATATGGGAGTAGCGATGAAGGATAAAATAGCAAGACTACAATTATTAGAGCATCCATTAACCATGATCATAGCAGTAGCATTGATACAAATAGGAAGAATAAAATCTAAGAAAGCTTATGCTGATGCCGATAAACACAAAAGAAGTTTGGTATTTTATGGCATAGCGTTAGTATTGATTTTATCAAGAATTCCATGGGCACAATCACCCTTATTTAGATTTGAATTTTAATTGAAATCAAGTTAAAGAAAAAGGCGATTCGAAATTCGAATCGCCTTTTTTTATGGAATGAAATTAGTGAAAATTATGCCAAATCACCCGCAATATTAAATCTAACTAAATTTTGGAAAGCTCTGATGCGAGCATCCAATTCATCTTTACTTAAATCGATTATTCTTTCTGTACCAAATCTTTCAACACAGAAAGACGCCATAGCAGAGCCGTAGATGATAGCATTTTTCATATTATCAAAGCTGATATCACCTGTTTTAGCTAAGTAACCAATAAATCCGCCTGCAAAAGTATCTCCAGCTCCGGTTGGAT
>JBMLPO010000228.1:0-1289 GCA_049242065.1 Bacteroidia bacterium | reverse complement strand
TAAAATTGAAATTGATCAGAAACTGGAGTTGCTGTAATTGCAGAATTTGCAATAATTGATTTTACATTATTTGTAGTTAAAAGAGGAAACGCCTGTAGCCATAACGCGATAATACCCGTAACAACAGGAGCCGCCATTGAAGTGCCTTGCATTTTACCATAAGAATGAGTACTAAAAACATTGGTAACATCACTATAACCTGAACCACCAGATTGATAAGTTGTATCAAAAGAACTTAACGAAGAGACAATTCTATTACCTGGCGCAGTTACATCTGGTTTGATTAAAAAATCTGTACGAGGTCCTTTGCTGGAAAAAGACGAAAGAGTTCCGTTTATTCCAGGAAAAGGATTTTCATTTGTTACATTATAAGAACCAACTGTTATTACTCCACTTGCATTGCCTGGCTCAGTAATTGAAAAAAAATCATCTCCGTCCGTAAAATTAAAACCTGTTGGATTATAAAATTCACATTCATTACACCATGAATGAATTGTGTCATCGATAGATTGTATTGAAACAACCAAAAAATCAGTTGAAGTATCATTTAGGGTATTACATGAAATTCTTAAATGAGGTCTATTGTTCAATGGATTTATTTCTGAACTTAATGTAATGAACCAATTATCATCATTAAATAAACCAGAATCAACATCAACTAAAGTGTATGGATTTTGAAAGTTTAAATTACCATTAACAATGAATTGAAGCACATTTGTGGATTCATAAGTTTGAGTTGAGATATTATAAACTCCAATAGTAATACCAAAAGCACTATTAGCACCTTGATTATTTCCCCAAATATCAATTTTGGAAGAACCATTATTTACATTATTCAAAATAAATTTAGTTTGATTACCTGTAAAAACATTAACAACATGTTTCTTTTTAGCGCCATCATTACCTGCAGACTTAACCAAAATCAATCCTTGATTTGTAGCAAATGAATTTAATCCAGTACTTAATAAATCAGTACCATCATGTGGACCAAGAT
Source organism: Bacteroidia bacterium (assembly GCA_049242065.1). Taxonomy (GTDB): domain Bacteria; phylum Bacteroidota; class Bacteroidia; order UKL13-3; family UKL13-3; genus CAISCU01. The sequence goes on along the minus strand of JBMLPO010000228.1, from coordinate 295 downwards.
TTGTACCAAAGCTCATATTGATTACAACTGGCTTATTGACCGAATTTGCATAATTTTTTATATAATTGATTGCATCAATTAATTTTGTGCTATTTGCTGTTCCTGCAATTTCTCCATCTAAATCACTTGCATTTGAAACTAAAATTATATCTGCATCAGGAGCCATTCCTTTTAATAAATTAGGATTTCCATTTCCAGAACCAGTAGCAATTCCTGTAACGTGTGTACCGTGAGAGAAATTTGGCATATCGTATAACTCATTTAGTATTGCTTGTGAGCCAATAAACTGTGAACC
>JBMLPO010000227.1:0-1631 GCA_049242065.1 Bacteroidia bacterium | reverse complement strand
ATAATTAGGTGTAGCCATACTTGGATAGATACCAGCAATTGGAGGGAGAACTTGTGAACCACCTGAAGCAGGGGCATCAAAGACCTCAATTTCTCTAAAATTCATATTTGAACTTTGTGTTCCGCTAACAGTCATATCTGTAAATCGGAACATCATAGTTGTAACCGCAGGGAAATTGATATCCCAATTACACACTGCTAAATTTGTTTGATTGAAAGTAGCGTGGTTAACCCAAGCACTTCCATTCCAAATCTGCAGGGTGCCTCCATTCATAAATCTATTATTCTGCTCTCCATTATGAATAGTGATTTTATTAAATGTTCGAGTACTTGGCCATGTAAATTGAATAAAAATAGTTGAGCCAGGATTGGTTGCAGCAGATGTAATCCACATGGATTGTACGCCACATGTACCAAAAGCCAAATCATTTAATGTTGCACATGAACCAGTATTACATGTGCTTGCAGTAACTGTAGCAAATGGCGCTATATTGGTTTGCGCCCTTAAATTTAAATTTAAGAGTATTCCAGATACAATAAGAATAATGTATCTAATCGAACTCAATTTAAGTCTTTGATTCAGTAAATATTTTTTCATATTGAAATTAAATAATTTTAAATGTAATCTAAATTTTTAGGTTAATTTTAATCATAATGAAATTTATATGAAAATTAGAAAAAAATTAAGAGTGGCAAATTACCTTACCACTCTTAAAAAAAGAAATTGACAGAATTATAACTAATTAATCTGCAGCTTTTTAGAATAAGCCTTCGAAGTTGTTTCAATTTTCAATATGTATATTCCCTTATTGAAAGAACTCAAATCAAGAATTTCTTCAGCTAATTTTTTACCATTGATGGTTTTCCTAGCAACTTCTTTACCTTGTATATCTGTAATGACGATATTGACATCTTCATCTAGTTCTTGTAACAATTTGATATTAAAGATACCAGTGCTTGGATTAGGATATACACTCATCAATTTGTCGATATTTATGGATTCATCAACTCCAGTTACACATGCCTCGTCAGATACCCTAATATACCTAATTGCTAACTTACTTTGATTACCTGATAAATCAGTTACTCTATAAGTAATACTATACAATCCTGGTACATCACCAAACCACCTGTTGGTAGTATTTGGAATATTTGGCAAAGTGCTTGTTACTACAAATCTTCCTGGCTGTCTCATTTCTCCATCACTGTTGTAATTGTCTTGTAACTCAACTCCTGGATCTACAAACTCACACCATCTGTTGATATTAACTGTTTCTCCTCCTAATATTTTAACAGAAGGAGCTGTTGCATCACCAATAATGATTGTACGACTTACTGAATCTTTATTGCCTGATGGATCACTAACAATATACCACCTAGTAATTACTGCTGGTTTATTTACTGGAACTACTGATGGCTTTAACGTAACCGCAAGTGTATTTCTAGGCCAAATATTATCTGTTATTGTATAAAATGGATCAATAAATGGTTCATAAACTTCCCAATTCAAAGGATTTTCACCATTCAATTGAATTACTGGTGCTATGTTATCCGTAACTCTAATTTCAACCATCACCTGATTGGCAATATTGCCTGATAAATCAGTTACATTGTATGGAATAAAGTAACTTC
>JBMLPO010000226.1:0-2976 GCA_049242065.1 Bacteroidia bacterium | reverse complement strand
CAACCTATTTTGAAAATGTAGAGATAGAAGGAACCAATCAAGAAAAAAGATTATACGACCTCATTTATAAAAGAGCTATTGCTTCTCAAATGGCAAAAGCACAGATAGAAAGAACTTTGGCCACTATTTCTATCTCTGGATTGAACGAAACTTTATTGGCAACTGGAGAGGTTTTGAAATTTGATGGATTTTTAAAGGTTTACCTAGAAAGTACTGATGATGAAGGCGATGATGAAAATAGTAAAATGCTTCCTCCTTTAAAACAAGGTGAAGCTTTGTTACTTAAAAACATGGAAGCCGGACAAAGATTTACAAGACCAGCTGCGCGTTATACGGAGGCTAGTTTGGTAAAAAAGATGGAAGAATTGGGAATTGGTCGACCTTCTACCTACGCACCAACCATTTCTACTATTCAAAAAAGAGGATATGTTATAAAAGAAGACCGTGAAGGTAAAGACCGCTCTTTCGTAGTTTTAACGCTCGAAAAAAATCAAATTAACAGAGAAGAAAAATCAGAAAAATTTGGAAGTGAAAAGTCCAAATTGTTTCCAAGTGATATTGGTATGCTGGTAACAGATTTTCTTGGAAAACATTTCGAGCAAATTATGGACTATGGATTTACAGCAAGTGTAGAAGAAGAATTTGATAAGATTGCATCGGGTCAGTTGGTTTGGAATAAAATGATTGAAAAGTTTTATGGACCATTTCATATTGGTGTAACCAAAACCAGCGAAACAGCTGAACGTCAAAATGCGGAAAGATTATTAGGCAATGATCCTGAAACGGGACTTCCAGTATATGTAAAAGTTGGTAGATTTGGACCATTTGCACAAATAGGTGAAAACAGTGAAGAAGGCAAAGAAAAGCCTAGGTACGCAAGTTTAAGATCTGGTCAGTTAATCGAGACTATTACACTAGAAGAGGCAATGGACTTATTTAAACTGCCTCGTGTAATCGGGAATTTTGAAGGTAAAGACATGAAAGCTGCCATAGGTAGATTTGGACCTTATATTATGCATGACAGTAAATTCATCTCTATTCCTAAAACAGATGATGTATTTTCAATAACAACTGAAAGGGCAATAGAATTAATTGAATCGAAGCGAGTGAGTGATGCCAATAAATTGGTTAAAGTGTTTTCTGAAGACGAAAATATCAAAATTTTAAATGGCAGATGGGGACCATACATTTCAAGAGGTAAAGACAATTTTAAAATTCCAAAAACCAAAAAAGCAGATGAGTTGCAATACTCAGACGTACTTGAAATAATAAAAGCAGAAGGAAAGCCAGAAACAACAGCTAAAGCAGCGAACAAAACTGCGGCAAAAAAAGTTGCGGTAAAAAAGACGCCAGCTAAAAAAACAGCAGTTAAAAAAGTAGCAAAAAAGGCAAAGTAACATGCTATCTGAATCTGAAATTAAGTCACTGATTACCCTGCTTGAGGATGATGATCCTGAAGTGTCAAAGATTATTGAGGACAAAATTCTCTCCATAGGAGTAGAAATGATACCTCATTTGGAGTCGGAATGGCCTTTAATCAGAGATATCGAACACCAACAGAAGGTTGAAAATATCATACATAAAATTCAGTTCAAGGGTTTATTAGAGGAATTTAAAATGTGGTTAAACAGCGAGAAACAAGACTTATTTGAGGCTTGTTACTTGGTGGCTAAATACAAATTTCCTGATTTGCAAAGAGAAACTCTTAGTTTGCAAATAGAGAAAATCAGAATGGATGCTTGGTTGGAAATGCATTATGATTTGAGTCCTTATGAAAGGGTAAAAATCCTCAACTATGTATTTTACCAGATTCACGGCTTCAAAGGAAATACAGAAAACTACCACGATCCCAAAAATTCCTTTTTGAATCAGGTTTTGGAAAGTAAAAAAGGAAATCCAATCATGTTGGCTATCGTATATATTTTGGTAGCTCAGAAGTTAAATATTCCCATTTTTGGCGTAAACCTACCTCAGCATTTTGTGATGGCATATATGGATAGCGTGGTTTCGGGAAACCTTGATGCTCTTTACAAATCTGAGCCAATGGAAGCCAAAAAAGAGGGCCAAGTTTTGTTTTATATCAATGCCTTTAATTTAGGAGCTGTATTTTCTAAAGCCAATTTAGAACAGTTTTTAAAGCAAGTTGGAATTGAACCTAAATTTGAGTTTTTTCAACCTTGTTCTAATCTTGATATACTCAAAAGAATACTTAGGAATTTGAGCGCTGCTTACGAGAAATCAAACAAAATCTACAAACAAAAAGAAATACAAGAAATCCTGCTTTTGTTGGGAGAACCTAATTTAAATATTTTCTCTGAATTTGGAACTGAAGATCCTGAACCAGAAGAATAGAAATCAATCGAAAAATTATTTTTTTAATTGGTAAAAACACTATCATTGTTTTACCAAACCACCAAGCCTGATATACCGCCATTTTCTATTAATCTTAATAAAAAATGAACAGTATTTTAATCAGCGGAACGGGAAGTTATATCCCGGGAAAACAAGTACCTAATGAAGCGTTTTTAAATCAAAGCTTCCTGAATCCAGATGGTTCAAAAATCCCAAATTCGAATGAAGTTATTATTCGAAAATTCAAGGATATAACTGGAATTGAAAATAGAAGGTATGCGGCAGAAACAGAAATTTCATCTGATTTGGCCTATCAAGCAGCAAAAATCTCAATTGAAGATGCAGGAATTAATCCGGAAATTCTTGATGGAATCATCATGGCTCACAATTTTGGAGATATTCCATTTAATAGCATTCAAACAGATGTATTGCCTAGTTTAGCTTCAAGGGTAAAACATAGATTGGGAATCCAAAATCCTGATTGTTTTGCATTTGATATCTTGTTTGGTTGTCCTGGCTGGGTGCAAGGGGTTATTTTGGCGAAGCAGTATATTCTTGCTGGTGGAGGTAAACACTATTTGGTAGTTGGTTCAGAAACCTTATCGAGGGTAGTGGATCCATTTG
>JBMLPO010000225.1:0-1472 GCA_049242065.1 Bacteroidia bacterium | reverse complement strand
TATTTCTTAAACATTGTATGATGGCCTCATTGGCCCATAAATTGTAAGCGGCGTAATTGTGGGTGAGGGAGGTGAGGGACATGGGATTAAAACAAAATAATGTAAAAATTAAACCCAATTTTGAATTGCCACATCTAATCAAAATCCTTCATCTTATCTTTCACTTTAATTACAAATTCCTTTAGATAAAATTCATCATTGATATTAAAGGAATTGATAAAAACTAACCTTTCAAATTCAGATATTTTAATGTTATTTTCAAAATTACTTTTTTCAGAATAATAAAAGTATTCTGCAAGTAAATAGACCATTTTTTGTTCCAGATTTTCATCAAACTTTATTTGGCCAATAAACTGAAAAGGATATTTGAGAATAAATGTTGGCATATAGCTTTCCAAATTCTCAGATAATGCTCCATCAGATTTTTTTACCATCCTAAAAAACATAAAGTTATACAACGAAATTAAAGCAGTATCTGAAAGTTTAGAATAAACAAGGGTATCGATTAGCATTAAACTAGTTTTATTATCACTTGGAATAAAGTTCCCTTTATAAAATTCTTTTACTAGATTATTTACCAAAGTTTGCTCATTTGAATATAATTCAAATTTAGTCTCAATTTGCTTTTTTGATTCTTCGGGATAAGTTTGCCAGATTCTGCTTTGGCTAAAACAATTTCCAAAACCAAAAATTAATGTAAAAATCAACCAAATTTTAATACTCATATCACTTTTTATAAACAAAGTTATATAATTTCTGTACTTCATTCATCCAATACTCTTTTTGATCTTCAGGAACATTAAATATTACTTTTGCCTCAACAAAATTTTCAAATCCAGATCGTTCAGCACTCACTTCTAAATCCGCTACTACTTTTAGTTCACCTGGCTTTTCTGTTGCATCATTTTTCTGTAAATTATCCGTTACGCGCTTTAGTTCTTTCATATCACTATCAAAAGCTCTAATGCAACCTTTAGTTGGTTTAAGTTTTGGATTTGCCTCTGCCTGCCATTGTTTTAAAAGTGAATTGTATTTTTCTTGTCGACCACCATGAATTCTTATATCTGACCTATTTGATTGTGAAATCTCACCTGAAATTGGGTTTAAGACTAACCTTGGATTAGGACCATAAGATTTTCTGCTACCACCTTCAAGCCAAGCATTATTATCTGGTATATCATAAATACCTAATGGAGTATCAGAATTCTCCTCCATTCTATCACGACCTGCAATACCCTCTACTCTAACATTAAATCTGAATATTTCATTTCCTTTATTGTCCTTCACTATTGCAACACCATAATTATATGCTTCTCTATTCTGATAAACATGAACTGTTATATCCCATTTACCATTTGGATCAATATTCAAAATTGGATTATTTGAAACAAATGAAAATTGAGAATTTTCTAATCGTTTTTCCGCTCTGGCATCCACTGCATGCCATCTGCCTATTTGTGGGTCATAATAAC
>JBMLPO010000224.1:20938-23562 GCA_049242065.1 Bacteroidia bacterium | reverse complement strand
AAAATTTTCCAATTCATATTTTTGAATTTAAAATATTGGTATCAAATGAAATTTTACTTGCATCTATTTTATCATATTCTTTATGAGTTCCAAACCAAATAATATCACTTGCATTCTGCACAAAGTTTATTGAAACAATAAGTCTGAAGTCATTTCCATTTATATTAAAAATTATTCTGTTGTTATTAACTAAACTGGCATTACCATATACATCCTTAAGTTCATTGAAATTACCAAAATTTTGTTTCGTAAATTCTTGGTGCCATATCAGTAGAGCAGGTTTTGCTATTGGATATTTATTTATGTAAAATAATATGGTCTTTTTAACCAAGATTTTCATCTTTCAAAATTAAGTAAAAAGTTTTCTTTTTGCAAACTTTTGATTTCGCTAATTGATTATTTAAATGTTAAACTAGAAAATCTCCTTGCGTAGCTAAATGACTTCATATATATTTGTAGTCAAATAGCTTCATAATGGAAACGAGAAGAGATGTTTTTCAAGCCATTGCCGACCCAACTAGAAGGGCAATCCTCATTTTATTAGCAACTCAATCACTCACTGCGGGTGCAATTGCCGCTAATTTCGATTCGGCACGACCAACTATTTCTAAACATATTCAGATTCTAAACGAATGTGAATTATTGAGTCCAGAACAAAAAGGACGTGAAATATATTACCACCTCAATGCTGATAAAATGAAGGAGATTGCAGACTTTGTAGAGCCTTTCAGACTTATTTGGGAGGAGCGTTTCAATAAGTTAGAGCAACTCATGAAAAATTATCAAAAAAAGAATAAAAAATAAATGGAACAAAAAACTCAATTAATTGCAAGTGATCAGCAACCTGAAATATTCATTACCCGTTTGTTTGATATTCCTCTTGAACTACTATTTAAAGCATATACAGAACCAGATTTATTGGAACAATGGATGGGTACCAAGGTGCTTCAATTGAGTAATTTAGTTTTTGGTTTTTTCGAATTTGAAACAACTGATCCTGCAGGAAATAAACATTTTTTTAAAGGTTGTATTCATGAGTTTGAACAAGACAAAAAAATCACAAGAACTTTTGAAATAGTCAATACTGGATTTCCGGTACAGCTAGAATTTATTGAGTTTATAGCTATAAATGAATTTCAATCGGAATTAAAGATGCACATTGTTTATAAGTCGTTGGATGTTCGCAACAAGGTGCTCAAAATGCCATTTGCTTTTGGTTTAAATATGGCTCATAACAGATTGGAAAATTTATTAAAAAACTAATATGAAAAAATCACATAAAATTATTTATTGGGCTTCCACCATTTGGTTAGCCTTGGGCATGACATCCACTGGCTTGGTACAATTGATTCAATTAAAAGAGGAAATGGATAAAATGAGTCATTTGGGTTATCCGTCCTATTTTATTAGTTATATAGGTATATGGAAGCTCTTAGGTGTGGTGGCTATTTTAATTCCTAAATTTGGCTTACTGAAAGAATGGGCTTATGCTGGTTTCTTTTTTACTATGTTAGGGGCTTTGGTTTCTCATTTCATCATGGGTGATGCTTGGTTCGAATTTTTTGGAACTACTTTACTTCTAGTTTTAACTGTTGTTTCTTGGTATTTCAGACCTGACTCTAGAAGATTGAATTAAATCAATCAATACATTTTCATAAGCATAATGAGGCTTCATCCTATTGCATCTCTATTGTTTATGAATTTCCATTCTCTTAAATCAGGATACACTTCATTGAATAATCATGTGAATGATTAAATTCGAGTGCATTTTGTAAGTGTCTGAATCAAAGAAAGAGTAGGAATTAAAAACAGTTGGCGTCAGTAGTTATTATGGATTCAAAAAAAGAAATATGGAAGCAAAGTATACTTGATAGCTTAAATGGTATCAAACAAGCAGAGGTATCACCTTTTTTTGTGAACAAAACACTCTACCATATCCGCCAAAATCAAAGTCAAACAAATCAAAAATTTATATTGTCTCTTCGAATCAGTTTTTCCATTTTAAGTGTATTAATCTTATTGAATTTATTTGCAATTTATCATTCAAATCAGAGCAAGAAGCTAGCAGAATTCAAATCATCTTTAAACAATAACCTTGAACTTTATGAGTAATTTAAAGGATTTCTTTTCTGGTAAAATTCAATGGCTTGTTTTATCGCTGGTGCTCATAAATAGTGCTATTTTGGTTTATATGTTATTGATTAAACCCAATCATTCACCGCAGGCTAAACCTGGGAAATTAATCATTGAGAGTTTGGAATTAGACCAAGAACAGGTGAGTCAATTTGATTTGATGAAAAAGGAACATCGCATGCAAATGAATCAACTTGATGATCAATATAAATTGCTTTTAACCGAGTATTTATCTGGCCTTAAAAACCCCCAAATAGACTCCGTTAAAAACAAAGAACTTGAAGAGAAAATGGCTGCCATTCAAATCCAAAAAGCCCAAATCACATTTTCTCATTTTGTTCAAGTCAAATCAATTTGCAGAGAAGACCAACAAAAAAAACTCAATCAAATAGTTCCCGATTTGATTAATGTGATGGCTCCTGTTAATAAGGTGAAAAGACCTTAAATTGCAGCATGAAACATTATAAGACTTTTGCATTATTAAGTGCGCT
>JBMLPO010000224.1:0-20928 GCA_049242065.1 Bacteroidia bacterium | reverse complement strand
TGGTGCAATTCTAAAAGTACTTCATTTAAAATACGGTGATACCTTGGTGTATTTAGGTATGCTGTCTCAGATAATCGTTCAGTCTTATCATATTTCTGCTTTGGAGAAAAAGATAGAAGAAAGAGAGACTTCTGAATAAATTCAATCTCAGATGATTATTTCTTTTTCCTGTCAATCATAAAAGACAATTCTACTCTTTCTCCTTTTTCATCTACAATCACCAAGTGATGAGCCCCTGTTGATGGTCTTAATGGCATTTGATGAATTTCTTTGGTACTGCCAATAAATTCACCATCCATATGCCAGAATATTTTTATTTGTTTATTTCGATGGGCTGCTTCAAAAATGACTTCTCCTTCTTTTCCATCTATTTCCAATGGGATATATATGGTATTCGATTTTTTTGGATAAATCAATTCCATATTGCTTACAGTATTTCCATTTAAGCAATCATTTCTTAAAGGTGGTAAGGTTTGGTAAGAAGGGTCATGATTTTTATAATACCACTCCATGCCAGGTGGCAGCACGATTCATGTCTCATATTTGAAGGGGATTCACAATCACTGTTCAGCCTGTACTGTCTGTCTTTGCTTAAATGTACCATTTGATGGTAAGGACAAACTCCGCTTCTTTGTCCATTTTGTGCAGTCCAAATAGTATCTTTTTCTTCGCATAAATCACCTGCTAGATATCCACTTTTTCTACATGTTACCAATAATTTCATGTCGTCGTAAGGTATAGGAAACCAATTGCCTCTTGGAAGAAATTTAAAAATCTCAAACATAATCGGAGCTGCAACCTGAACCCCAATTAAACCTGCTCGGCCTTCTCCATCAGCATTTCCAGCCCATACAACCACTAAGTAATCGGAATTAAAACCAATACTCCATGCATCACGTGAGCCGAAACTGGTTCCAGTTTTCCATGCAATTTTTTGTGCACTAACTAAGCGTGTCCATAACATTTCTTCTCCTGGTCTCATCACCTCTTTCATCGCTTCAAAACTATTGTAGAGTGCTCCAGCTCCTAGTAGAAATTCCTTACTGATTTTGGCTGGCAAGGACTTTTGAATTGAACTTTTAAGAACAATGGGTTCATGTAAATCATTTAAATCATAAGCTGAGTTGTTTTTACCAAAATGGTTTACCATTCTTCCTAAGCTCGAATACACTCCAGCTAGTTCCCACATGCTGTTTTCACCTCCCCCTAAAATGATTGAAAGTCCATAATGTCCTGCTGATTTATTCAATGATTTGATGCCTAATTTTTTTAATAAATCATGGAACCTCTCATACTTATATTGCTGTAACAATCGCACGGCGGGAATATTCAATGAGCGCGCAAGAGCCTTGCTAGCAGGAACAGCACCATCATAAGTAAGGTCAAAGTTTTTAGGAGAGTATCCTGCAATTTGAGTTGGGATATCTGCCAGTAAAGTATGAGGTAATATCAAGCCATCTTGAAGCATTGCAGCATATAAAATGGGTTTTAAAGTGCTTCCAGGACTGCGTTTTGCGGGTATCATATCTACATAACTATCATAGTCTGGTTTGCCAGGCTGGTAAACATTACCTAGATACGCCAATACTTCTCCGCTTTCTATTTTCATAACCATTACGGCCGCATTGTTAATTCCATTTGCCGTTAATAATTCATGATGTTTAAGTAATACCTGCTTACACCTTTTTTGTAAATTTGATTGTATTGTACTCTGATAAATGCCATTTGATTCGTGATGGATTTCAATTTTTTTCTCCATCAAACTATTCAATAAATGTGGCGCCAATTCGGGTAGGGGATAGGGTTCTTCAGGTATATGTTCTAAAATTGATAAAGCATACGTTTCATGATTAAACAAACCTTTATCGTACATCTTTTTTAATAATACATTTCTTTTTTCTAAGAATCTTTTTTTGTTTTTACCTGGCCTAACCATGGAAGGATGATTAGGTAATATGGCTAATGAGGCAACCTCTGCCCAAGATAATTGCTGAGCAGGTCTGCCAAAATATCGCCAAGAGGCAGCTTCCAATCCAACAACGTTTCCTCCAAATGGTGCATGTGCACAATACATTTCGAGTATCCTTTTTTTACTTGTGGTAATTTCAAGTTCAAAAGCCAATACAGCTTCAATGATTTTCTGAATAATGGTTCTCTCTTTTCCTCGTGCCAATCTAACCACTTGCATACTTAAGGTACTGGCTCCACTTTTTACTTTAGTTCCTCTAATGTTCTTATAGGTGGCTTGAACAATTCTAAGTGGATCAATCCCAAAATGCTGATAGAATCTTTTGTCTTCGAAGGTGCAAATTGCTTGTTTGAATTTTTCAGGTATTTCATTCCCTTCTGGAAAACGCCATTGGCCATCAGATGCAATTCTTGCTTGAAGCAATTCGCCCTTATCATCTACGATTACTGAAGAATAAGGCCTTTCGAAGTGATGAATGAAAAAGTAGGCCCAAAATAAACGGGAAAGCAATAAGAATAATCCAATCCCTATTGCTTTCCTGCTTTTAAAAAATCGTTTTAACATTCAGTTTATTTTCTTGGCACTACCTCAACCCAATAGCCCTTAGATCGAGCAAATATTCTTCCATCATACATGGCTTCACAACTTATTGCAGGGAGGTAATACCTACCCGCATAACTTGCATTCAATAATAAACAATAAGTTACTTTTTGTTTACTTCCTAAACTAAAATAAGAGTAAACCCTATCGTCCCTAATATCTTGGTATCTTGGTTGAGAATAGTTGCCAACTAATGCATTGTTTTCATCCATCCTGGTATTATGTATTTCCCAACCAGATGGAATAATTTGTGTTAATGCCATTTGCTCGTAATTACCAAGTATTCCAGGATTACTTATGCTAATTTCCATTTTAAAATCGCTACCTTGTGGTATCGATTGCGGGTTTATGATATTGCCATTTTTATCCTTGTAAACGATTTCAAAATTGAGGTTATTTTTTGCCTCAGTTTCTTCTCCGTTTTCAGGTTGACCTTTCACTATACTTCTGACAAATATTAATTGGCTTCCAGTATTGTTTATTTTCACATCATTGCCATTCATTCCCATCGGAACTTTGATTTGACTGATTCTTTTTTGCGAATCAACCTGCACTGTTTTACCTCCAATGCTGTACTCAAATTGCAGGTTTTTTCCATTGCTTATTTTACCGCATAGTTTTGAAATTGATAAGAGTGCAAAACCTGTTGTTTGCGTGCTCATCCACATTTCACTTCCTAAGTCTTTTGCAATTTTTAACATCACCATATTGGCTTTGTTGTTTTCTCCCAATAAGATCAATGTTTCTAAAATCATTGCTTCATCTCTTGTGTCAGATCCAAATGTATAATCCATTTCTTGATAAAATTTCACATCTGTTCCAAGGTTCTGAATGAGTTTCAATCCCACTTCTTTTTGTCCTACCAATGCATAAGCAGCAGCTAGTCTCCATTTTGCATTTTCACTTAAATTAGGTTTCTCTTTCAGCCTATTCATGGCACCGAGCTCAGCTGATTTAGCCAATGCCAATGTGTACAAGCGATAAGCTTGCATTAAATCTGAACCCGATTCACTGTTTGTTGCAGGCATCCAACTCAATGCTTTGCTTCTTTGATAAGTTTTCCAATTAGATAAAAAGTTCACGGGGAGGGTATACCCCATTTCCTGAGCCTCTAACATAAAATGACCAGCATAATTGGTGCCCCATTCATTTACATTACTTTCACCTTGCCAATAAGATAATCCCCCTTCTGATGTTTGAAACTGTTTAATTTTTTGTATGCCTGCTTTGATGTTTTTCTCAGTTTCTTTTTTGTAATAATCATCTAAGTCTAAAATAAAATTGAGTCCCAATTGAGGGAAAACAGATGAAGTAGTTTGCTCTATACATCCATGTGGATATTGAACCAAATACCTCAATCGTTTTTCTAAATTCAATGCAGGTATGCTTGATACTTCTATTACAGCTGAATTGGTGCCTGCTAATCCAAATGGAACCAATTTTTGTTCCCATGATTTCGCAGGAGATAAAGTAGTTTCAAATATTTTAGTTTGATAAGGATTGGCATTTCTAACATCCAATTCTACTTCGTAAACCGCCTTGCTAGTTCCTGAACTCGCCACAATTTTTACTTTTCCAATTCCTGTGTTTTTTGCAACCTTTAAATCAAATTCAACAATGGCATCTCCAGGTTTATTGAATTTAATCGACTTTTTATTTGCGCCATTTGTTTTGATTAATTCATTTGATATAACTTCTACATCAACATTTCTTACTTGGTTTTCCAATGCAAAGATGGTAACAGGTAGTTTAACATGTTCACTAGGCCCTAATACTCTCGGTAAGCTTGCCAATACCATCAAAGGTGATTTTACAGGTACAGCTTTTTCTGCAAATCCATAAGCCCCATCATATCCTGCTACAACCATTACTCTTACAGAGCCAATATAATTTTCTATTTTAATTTGATGTTTAGCAGTTTCTCCTGCTTTCAGATGGAATGGACCAATAAACTTCACAACAGGTTTAAATCTATTGGCTTTGTTTTTGTCTGATTTTCTATCAATGCCTTCATCACCACCAATGCTCAAAATTCGATTCATTTGCATACCAAATGCGCCCATCACGTAATCGTACAAATCAAACGTTTTTACACCCAATGCTTCTCTTGTATAGAATTTACTATAAGGGTCTGGTGTTTTAAATCGGGTTAAATCCAACAATCCTTCATCCACAATTGCCAATGTATAAGTCATGGCTTTTCCACTTGCTTCAGAAACACTGATACTTGAATTTTCATCAGGTCTGATGACTGCTGCAGTTCCAATGATGGGTTTAAGTATGGTTTGTGGATCTTGAACAGTAATAGGTACCATGCCATAGAGTCTAATTGGTAAATCGTTTACGACTTGTGCATGTGGTTGTAATAAAGTTACATGAACATAAACATTAGGCATCATTTCTTTACTTATAGTTAAGTTGAAATTGGTTTGCCCTTGTTTTGCATCTACCCAATGTGTTTCAATTACTTTTGATCCAGATTCAATGCTGATTAAAGCACGACCACCTATAGAGCTAGGAATACTGATTTGCATGTTTTCCCCTACTTTATAAAGTGATTTGTCTGTACTAAAGCTCAACATACTTGCTTCTATAGGATTGTCTCTTTGTGCTCTACCAGCCCATCCAGGCCAATCACAATAAAAGGTTTTAGAACTACTATGTCCATCATCCTCTTGAATTTTTACCAAATACCTTCCCCAATCAGGATAGTTAATTTTGAATTTAAAGATTCCTTTTCCATTCACAAGTTGGATGTCCTCTTCCTTCAAAACTTCATATCCTTCATTGTCATTGTACATGCTCAAGTCATCTTCGGATTGATCCCACCACCATCTCCAATTTATTTTATAGAGCTTGGCATGAACTTTTTTTGTACCTGTTGTGTAAGTACCATCTGGATTTAAATTTACAATCTGAATAGTATGGGTTGTGTCGGTTAACAACATGCCTCTTGTTTTGTCTCCCTTAGGCATTTTTATTCCATAATAATTGCTGTAAGGATGATAAGGAATGCTGATTCTATCTATGCTGAAATTACCACCTGCTTCAAAAACTTTGGTAATAAATGAGGCATTCAAAACACCTGCAGATCTGCTTTCAGGATTGATTTGAGTTGAAATAGTTGCTTCTCCATTTTGATTCAATTTATCATCAAAAATGGTTTTACTTTCAGCGCTAAAGTTTCTTGTATTGTCATCAAATTGGTATTCTTCAAATCTCTTAAAAACTGTTTTTTGCTGACTTAATGATACATCTACTTGTGCCCTTAAACCATTGGCTGGAGAGCCATGTAGCCATTTTGATTTTAATATAGTTTTGATATCATCATTTTTACTTAGATAGGCTTTACCAAAATCAAATTCAATCTTTAACCGATTTGGCATCACTGTCTCAATCTTTAATGTTTTTTGAAAACTAACTGAACCTGCTTTTATTTTAACCGTCCAATTGCCTGTAGCCGCTTCAGGGTCGGTACAGGTTCTGAAATTATAAAAGCCATTAAGAGATTTGCTTTCAACCTGACGTCTATGTAACACCCCACTTGCATCATATAATTCCATACTCACAGGATGTACAGCAGGTAATACTTTGTTTCTGTCTTCTAAAATGAAACTAAGATAAATAGAATCTCCGGGTCTCCAAACGCCTCGCTCTCCATAAATAAATCCTTTTAATCCTTTCTGAATAATATCTCCAGAAACATCAAAATGTGATACAGGTAAAGAGGAACCATCATCAAGTTTTAAATAAGCTTTTTGTTTTTGATAACTAGCTACCAATAGAAATGCTTTGCGGTTTAATTTGGCTTTTGCCATTCCATTTCCATCCGATTTTAAACTAATGATGAGTTGTTGCTGAAAATCGAGTACATCTAATTGAACGCCTGATAAGGGTTTGGTTGTTTGTATATCGTTCACAAAAAAAGTGAAATCATCATTTGCTCCTTTTTTCGACATCAAGCCAATATTCGATGCCATAAAGTTTTTGGTGGCCCATCTTTCTGGATTGTAATATGACTTTTTACACGGATCTCCTCTTTCATTCCAATTGAATTCATTGTCATAATATTCTTCACTGGCATCCCAATAACTCGATTCTTGCCCTCCTTCCCAATTTTCTCCTTCAAATCCATTCATGTCCTCCGGAATTTCCTCTTCTTTGTTATCGATGTTTTCACTGCATGAATAAATAGCATAAGATTGTTTAAAGCTAAGTTTTACATGATAGATCGCACCTGGTTCAGCATCTACCAATTCATCTAATTGTATGGCAAATTGATTGGGTGTATGTAAATTTACCAATCGGTCTACATCTAGTTTAATGGTCTTTTTTACAACGGGTCTTCCAACACGAGTCATTTCATAGTTGCCTTGTAAATTATTGACCTGTAAAAATTGAGCTACATTGTTTTCATAAATTCTTATAACAGTTACATCTACTGCTTTTAATGAAACTGCTTCAAATGGTATCATTAAATTCTTAGAGGCAGGCATGATGACGCCTTTGCCAGTAAACTTTACAGAAGGTTTGAGTTCATCTAATAAAATATCAGCTTTGTATGCATTTTTAAGTGGATAGTTGAGTATGTTTTTGATTCCAGGAAATACTTGTAATAAATAGGCTCCGAATAATCTACTTTCTGGATAACACTTGATGGAATTTCCTTCAATAGTAAATTTAAAATTAGTGTTTTGATTGGCTTCACTTGATTGACTAATTTGTATCAAGCCACTTAAATCTTGGTTGCTCAATAATGGATCAGAAAAATGTAAAACGATAGATTGTTCATCTCCATTGTTGATTTCGTTTTTAATGACTTTGAAATCGCCCAAAGCTGGAATCATCAATTGGTGTTTTCCTTTTAAATCTACATCCAATGCATCACCATTCCATTCAACTAATACTTCACTTTCTTTTTTCTTTCTGATGAGGCTGTCAACAATATAACGATGTGTTTTTCGATCAGCTGCATGTTCCCATTTTATGGCGAATTTTTTTCCATCCTGAACCACTTGTAAAAGTTGTTCTACTTTTTTTTCATCATCTGCATCAGCTGTTAAAAGTTCTCCTGTAATTCTTTGATAAATGAGCTTTTCTTTATCTGTTGTTTCAAGATTTGGAAATTCTACCTCAAAAGATTGTTGAATAACAGTAAAGCCAAATTCAAATTCTTCTAATTCTTTTGGCACATCCATTATTTTACCTAATGCAAAAGTAGCTTCATAATTTTCTCCTGATTCGAGTGCTTGGTCTGGTTTAAATTCAATGGTATTGGCGTCTATCCATTTGATTGTTCCTTTAATAGAAGGACTGAAGGAAAATAAATCACTTTCAATACCGAGTTTTAAACTGTCTGTGATTTGTGAGGTGAGTTGAATTTTAATACTGGCTTCTTTTGAAATACTACCTGCTGTATAAGCACTAATGTACTTGGCAAATGCAGGATTGATTTTCCTTTTTTTAGGATAACTGTTGGAGTTAGCTAAAACATAAAATCCTAAACTTGAAATAAGTCCGATTAAAATAATCCAGGTAATTTTACTTTTTAAGAACAAAGTAGAGGGGAATTTGCTTGTCATGGGTATGCTTGGCTTAATTGGATAAAACTAGGAAAAAAATAAATAGGAAATTGAAACTTTATAAGATTTAAGGAATTCCTAAAAAAATCAATTTTAGAAATATATAATCAGGCTCGTTTGGTTTAAAATAGGATAAATGAAAATCTCTGTAAAGTTCAGTCTTTATTAGGCCTCTAGTGAAATGGCGCTCGTTTTAGTCCTAAAATGGGAATTTCTCTAATCTTAAATTTGTCTAAAATTCGTCAAGCTTATACTAACAATCCTTTTTCAAAGTTTATCTTCGAAAAAAAAGCCTGTCATGAAAATCTTATTTAGTACCCTTTTTGTCTTTGCTTTTAGCTTCACATTTGCCAATATATTTTTAATTGGCGGACCCATGTTGTTCCCTCAATCACTTACCGAGGAGCAAAAAATAAATGAGCTCATTAACTACGTAGAAAAATCAGAAGCCATGTTTGTTAGAAATGGTACTGAATATACTGGTGCAAAAGCTGCTGAACATTTGAGGATGAAAAGAAAAAAAGCTGGCGACAGAATTAAAACTGCAAAAGATTTTATTGATTTTATTGCAAGTAAATCTTCTAGTTCTGGTGAACCGTATTTCATGAAATTCAAAAATGGCCAAAAAATTCAAGTAAGAGATATGCTCCTTCATGAATTAAAAAAGATTGAAGCACGTCCATTAGGTTTCTTGAGAGGTGCGCCAAGACCCGCGGCTAAAGTTACTTGCTAATTATTATCCGAATAAATAATAATTCCTTTTTGATTGATTAAACTAATCAATTCAGTATTCTCTTCATTTATCTGATTAGCCTTGAAAATGAATTTATGGTCAATCATCTGACCATTGATAAATGCGCTAAACCAATATTGACTATTTAGTCCAAAAACATCTTCCTGAATAGGTTCTATTTTTACATAGCTCAAGGGTTCTACTTCTTTTAGAAAATGCCTGAGTAAAGAAGTTTTCTTTTCTTCTCCATTTATCATTCCCCAACCATGTGAAGACACAATAACTCCTTCTAATTTTTCTGTTGAATAATTTATCAGGTATACATTCCATACCATGACAGCCGTTTCAGGATTCAATTCAAATATTGCTGCAACAGCAATGTTCTTTACTTCATTTTGTTCAATATCTTTCAGCATATTATTTTTATCTACCTGTTTTTTTACTGCGACGGTATTCTTTATTACATTCTCTTATTGCCATTACCAAATCATAATCGTTGGCGCTTAAGATAAAATAGTGAGGCAAATTACAGAATTTCTTAAACTCAGGAACCAAAGTAATGGGCAATCCTGTTGAACGCATGATGATATCATCGGTATATTTTTCATCAACCAATTGCTGCTCTCTGTACAATTCTATCAAATGTGTCAGCTTTTTGTATTCCTGCAATTTCTGATTGCCAGCAGCAAATAGTTCTGTTATTGGACTTCCAGAACTTCCTGCAATCCACGAATCAATGTGTTCGTAATTGTTGAGTAATGGACTTGTTTTTAAAATGACAGCAGCTCTTCTAGCTAAACTATCTCTTCTTTTTTGATGATAATTGATATCAACTTCCTTTAATTTATAAGAAATTTGTTTGAGTCTAACTTTGATGGGATCGGTTTGGTTTTTTTCTACATACTTTCTAACTACCAATTCATAGTTTTGATAACCAATCACGCTAAAACTTAAAGTGTCATTGATACCAACAGGAATCCCAAATGCACCATGTCGGTTACTGATATATCTTTTCTCCGTGGTCTTATTCAAGATATTGGCAAGGGGTATGGTATTGTTGGTATCAGCACCAATTACAAATCCCTTTATAATAAAAGGACTTTGTTCTGCATTGATTTGGGCTGAAATTCCTCCGCCAATCCCGATGAGTAAAAAGAATATTATTGCCCGAATCCTGTTCATTTGCTGCAAAGAAAAGTTTTTAATTAATTCTTCTGATTACTTTAGACCAAATTATTCTTTTTTGAGGTTTTTAGCACAATTTCTCAAATACACAACCAATTCATATTCATTTGAGTTCAAAACAAAATTGGCTCCAGGTTTGCAGTTTTTTTTGATTGCTTCGGCAGTTTCAAGATTAACAGCGCAGGCCTCAGAAATAAAATTGGTATTGAGTTTGTCTTCTGCTCTGATTTCTTCTTGGTATAGTTTACTCAGCAATTTTAATCGCTCCATTTCTTTTCCCTTTTTACTAGTTTGATACCAAATTTGAGTAATCATTCCTCTAAGTACAAGTCCGTTTTCTATACTAAATACCGCCTTAGATGGGAATTTGGTGTACCGAGTAAAATCATTTAATAGACTATCTTTCTTCATCAAGCCAGCATAGGCAATGGCTAATGAATCATTCTTTTTCTTTTTGTATTGAAATGATTTAAGCTCATACACTTTATCAATCATTATTACTTGAATGATTTCATTCTGATTATTTGGCTGAATGCGATGGTAATAATTGTCGTAACCAATTGAACTAAACACAAGGGTGTCTCCAACTTGTACTTCTAGTTTAAAAGCTCCATACTGATTACTAAAGCTCCTTTTTTTGCTATTCGTGTTTTCAATGTTGATGTGGCTAAGAATAGTTCCATTTTTATTTTTTACAAAACCCTTTACTACAAAACTTTGAGCACTCAGGTTTGAACTCATCAAACTGAGAAATAACAATGCAATGAGTGTGTATTTAAATACTTGAATAGAATTCAATTGAATGGGATTGAAAGACTTCTTGTTTTGATTTCAATAATAATTAAAACTAAACCGCATCTGTTATATCTTTGTTTTTAAATGAGTGAATATAAAAAGTTGATTTTAAAAAGTGGAAGAGAACGTTCTCTAGTAAATCGTCATCCATGGGTTTTTTCAGGTGCAGTGAAAGTATTGCCCAAAGCAGAGAACGGAGAGATCATTCAAATTGTTACAAATCATCATGAATTATTGGGTTATGCATTTTTTGCGCCCAATTCTCAAATTACGGCTCGAGTTTTTGAATTCAATCCTGATGAAATAAAAATTGATGAGAGCTATTGGTTGAATAAGATTAGGAATGCTTATGAATTAAGAAAACTGTTTATCGATTCCAATCAAACCACTTGTTATAGATTATTACATGCTGAAGGTGATTTTTTTCCTGGAATTATTGCAGATGTGTATGCTGATGTTGTGGTGCTTCAGCTTTTAATCAAAGGAACTGAACTCATTTCAGATACCTTGTTTAAAGCCTTTCATCAAATTGGTTTCAAACATATATACCTCAAAACCAAACAAAGTACTCAATTATTAGAGCAAGTTGAACAAGGTTCTAGGTGGGTTGCAGAGCCTAAAGAGATGCCTGTGCTGGTTTTAGAAAATGGGGTAAAGTTTCAGATCAATGTTGAAACAGGACAAAAAACCGGATTCTTTATCGATCAACGAGAAAATAGAAGAATTTTAGCAACTTACTCTAAAGGAAAAAAAGTGCTGAATACGTTCTCTTATTCTGGCGGCTTCTCAGTTTATTCTCTCGAAGCTGGCGCCAACTTAGTTCATTCTGTAGATAGTTCTAAAGATGCCATTGAACTTTGCGAGCAGAATGTAAAACTGAGTGGTTTGGAAAATAAACATGAAAGTTTTGTAAGTGATGTGTTTGAATTTCTTAAAACAGTTGAGCCTAATTTTTATGATATCATTGTATTAGACCCTCCTGCATTTGCTAAACATGCCCGTGCTGTAGACAATGCAGCGAGGGGTTATAAAAACTTGAACTTATTGGGTTTTCAAAAAATAAAACCTGGTGGACTCATTTTTACTTACTCATGTAGTCAACATATCGACAAAGACCTCTTTAGGAAAATTGTATTTAGTGCAGCAGCTGATGCTCGTAGGAATGTGAGGATTTTACAACAGTTGTCACAACCCGAAGATCATCCAATAAATATTTACCATCCAGAAGGGGAATACCTAAAAGGATTACTACTTCAGGTGGATTAATTTGGGAATATGTTTCAAAATGAATCATTTTTGACTGCCTTGTAAATTGTAAATACCTGTAAAATAGGTGTTTGGCATTTTGGAATCAGATTTGGTATAGCTTATGTAACTATGAAAGTTGCATTAAAATATATCTGGTCACTTTTAATTGTACCTCCACTTTTGTTTTTAAAAGGCGATTTGTCTTTTGAAACCATGTTGCAGGTTCATGATATCGTACCACAAGAATTATTTGAGCAAAAGGTACAATCGGCAATGGGTGAAAAAGCGGTGAAGGAGTTGATTGTTAAAGTTCAAGTTGAAGATGCTCAAGATTCGAAATTTACTGGAGATGGCTTAACTATCAATCTGTATGATAAAAACTATGGTTATATCCAAAAATCACAAGTTATCAAAGGGCAGATAAGATTCAGATTGGTTGGAAAAAATGCTTTACCCGAAACATTTATTTTGGTTTCTCCTGAAACATTAGATGAAGTTGTTGTAAACGACTCTGATACCGATAAAATACTGGTTTTACATAATGTGAAACAATCCCAATAAAAATATTCTAAAATTCATTTTGCTTTTGGGTCGTGGTGAAGAAACACGACCCTTTTCTATTTTTTAAGGTTTGTAATTTTTCAATTAAAGCGCTGCATTTTCTTGAAAGCTTCCAACAAATTACCCACCTCCTTGGGAATTCTTTGTTTAAGCAATAAATTGCCAACATGCCTGCAGATAGTTTACAAGATTTTCAGAAAATAACACAGGAATTAAAGGCCCGAAAATTTCAACCCATTTATTTATTATATGGAGAAGAGCCTTATTTTATCGATGAGATTTCAAATTTCATTGAGGAACATGCTTTGAATGAAATGGAAAAAGCTTTCAATCAAACCATTTTATATGCCAAAGATGTAGAGATTGCTCAAGTTTTAGAGAGTGCCAGAAGGTTTCCCATGATGGCCTCACATCAGGTTATCATTGTTAAAGAAGCACAAAACTGGAAAAAGCTAGATGAATTAGATTCCTATTTTGAGAAACCTGTGCCCACAACTATTCTGGTTATTTGTATCAAAGGAAAGAAAGTTGATGGGCGAAGTAAACTCTATAAGCTATCTAAAAAGTATGTTTCCTTTGAGGCCAAAAAGTTGTATGAAGACAATGAACTCCCAAAATGGATCATTCAACAAGTACATATCAAAGGCTTTGAAATTAGTGAACACAATGCTTTATTAATCGCTGATTTTATTGGTTCTGATTTAAGCAGAATCAAAAATGAAATTGAGAAATTAATTATCAATAAAGACCGCGACAAAGAAATTGGTCAGGATGAAATAGAAAACTTTATAGGAGTAAGTAAGGAGTTTAATACTTTCGAATTGTTATCTGCTCTTGCTACAAAAAATACCAAAAGAGTTTTTTATATCAATCACCACATGAGTGATAAAAAAGACTTTTCAATCATTCCCCTTTTGG
This sequence comes from Bacteroidia bacterium, assembly GCA_049242065.1. Classification (GTDB taxonomy): domain Bacteria; phylum Bacteroidota; class Bacteroidia; order UKL13-3; family UKL13-3; genus CAISCU01. The sequence continues at coordinate 7,337 of JBMLPO010000224.1, read as the reverse complement.
CAATGATGAATAGTTATTTTGCTAAGGCCCTTGCTTTCAAACAAGGTGGTATCAAAGATTCTCGCTCCATGATGTCAACTGGAATGAATCCCAAACAAGCCAAAGATTATGAACGTTTATTGGTGAACTACTCACAGGCGTCGATTGAAAAAATTCTCGGTATTGTGTCAGAATATGATTTAAAATCAAAAGGGGTAAACCAAAATGCCATTGGAGATGTTGAGCTGATGAAGGAACTTTTGTTCAAAATTATTGAAGCTTAAGTCCAAGTTTTGTCAATTAATTCAACTAAAGCTCAAAATTTGACTGAAAATACCAAAAATTGCCTTTGATTATTTTGTGAATTTTATACTTTTGAAATCCTAGTAAAATAAATTAATTATTAACCACACCCATATGAAGAAAATCTACTTAGTAGCTTTCAGCGCGATTTCCACTTTTGCATTCGCGCAAAAACCGGTGATTACTCAAGGTCCTCAAACTGCTCTTCAAGCAGAAAGAAGCCATGATGTTACACTTCCAAGTCCGGTGAAAATCGGTAATCCAACTCATTTCACACAAAAGGCTTTAGGAAAAAAAGCTTTCGCTCAAAAGGTTGGTGAAACAATGAATGACCAACAAACCAATGCTTCTATTTACCAAAGGGTAGTATTGCACAATGGTGGTAAGGTGTCAGTAAGCTGGACAACTAGTGCTGATGCTGCTCCTTATGCAACTCGCGGAGCTGGTTATAATCACTTTGATGGCACTTCATGGGGTGCAGTATCAAACCAAAGAATTGAACCAGAACGTTGCGGTTTCCCAAGTTTGGATTATAGCGCAAATACCAATGAAGAAATTATCATTTCTCATGTTGTAAAAGCTGGAACGGGTAATGCAGGTGGTTTAAGATTCAATAGAAAAACTGGTTTAGGAACTGGTACTTGGGCTTCTAGTGTTGTATTAGACACTGTTGCTAATATCCCTGGTGTTTTATGGCCAAGAACAGCTGTATCTGGCGACAATTTATACATTTTCGCTTCTTATACAGATTCTTCAGCTAACCAACCTGGTCGTGTTGTTATGGATGGTATCCGTACTCCTCAAGTTTTCTCTCACTACAAATTCAGTACCAACGAATGGGTTGCTAAAAACATCTTATTACCTGGTTACGATAAAGAAAGAGTTTACTCAGGTGGTGGCGATAACTATAGCATTGATGCTTCAGGTTCTAATGTTGCCATTCTAATTGGTGGTTTAACAGATGATTTGTCATTATGGAAATCAACTGATGCTGGTTTAACTTGGACTAAAACAATTATCGATTCTTTCCCAGTGCCTGCTTACGATTACAAAACATTAGTAGATACAACCAATACAAATGATGGTGGTGTTCATGTAATCCTTGATAATAGCGGTAAAGCACATTGCTTCTGGGGTCGCTCAAGAGTATTAGATGCTAACATCGATGACAATTCAATTTCATACTTCCCAGGACAAAATGCTATTCTTTACTGGCAAGAAGGTTGGAATGTAGATTCTGCTCGCGTAATTGCTGGTATGCCTGATGAAAATAACAATGGTGGTTTAGATTTAGCTGATGCATGGAATGATGCAGGTGCAAAATATGGTAACCATTCAATTGCTACCATGCCAACTGCTGCTGTTAGTGCTAATGGTGTTATCTATTTAGCATTCTCTGCTTTAACTGAAGATGATATTTCAGCAGATAGCAAAAACTTCCGTGATGTATACATGGTTCATTCAAAAGATGGTGGAAATACTTGGAGTGATATCTTAAATTGTACTTCATTCTTAGGTTTCAACTTAGAACAAATTTTTGCTTCTTTAGCAAAAGATGTAGATGGTAATGTTCACATGACTTTCATGCAAAAAGCTTCTATTGGTCGCTACGATGCTACCAACAATCCTGGTGCAACTGGTCCTTATGATATCGTTTACATGAAGATTGATACTGCTAGCATTCATAATGGTAGCTTCACAGGATTAGAGTCAGCTAAAAACGATTTATTCACTGTAAACCAAAACTATCCTAATCCTTTTACAGGTGTAACAAGTGTTCCAGTTAATTTCAAACGTAGCACAGATGTTACAGTTAGAATTATGGATTTAACTGGTAAAGAAGTTTTCGTTAACAATTACAACAATGTACCTGCAGGTGCAAGCACTTTAGAAATCAATGCTTCTTCATTGAGCTCAGGTTTATACTTGTATTCAATCGAGGCAGAAGGATTTAAAGTAAGCCGTAGAATGATTGTTGAATAAGTTTGAAATTCATTCATAAAAAAAGGTCAACTGTTTCAGTTGACCTTTTTTTATTTTTTAAATTCTGTGTTTTTGATTCAATAATAATAACTCTGTATTCCAATTTATTTTCTTAATAAAACTAGATTTTCGTTCTTTACAATTACTCATATTACAAATGCCACAACTGCTTTCCAAACAAGGATCGGCATGAATGAATAATTCTACTTCACTGTGAAATTTCTCACTAATCAATGATTCAACCGCAGTTACTTCTGCATGAGATTCTTCTAATGAATAATACCAAGGTAGCGTTAGATGACTGTCGATATGAACATGTGCTCCATATTTTACCATGCGTAAATTATGCATATCTATCCAGTTTTCTTTTCTATTCTCTTCAAGTACTTTGGCCACATTTTCCAACATTTCAATATCTGCTTCATCCATTAATCCAGCAATAGAACTGCGTATCAATTGGTAACCAGTATAGAGTATACCCAAGCCTAATGCTACCGAAATCAAAGCATCCAGCCACATCAAGTGAGTGAAATAAACCAATACCAATCCTATGACAAGTCCTAAGCTTGAATAGGTATCTGTTAATAAATGTTTGCCATCTGCTACCAAAGTAGGGGAATGTTGTTTTTTACCTGTTTTGATTAAATAGGTGCCAAGAAAAAAGTTTATCAATCCAGCTCCACTTGTTAAATAGATACCCATATCTAAAGATTCAATTGAATGAGGTTCTATAAATGTTCTAAATGCTTTGTATAAAATATAACAAGCTGCCATCATGATTAAACCACCCTCAAATCCTGCAGATATAAACTCAATTTTACCATGGCCATAAGGGTGTTCTTTGTCCTTAGGTTTTGAAGAAAGATAAATACTATACCAAGCAAATATCCCTGCTGCAACATTGATAATAGATTCCATTGCATCTGTTAAAATAGCAACAGATGAGGTGATAAAATAGGCTGAAAATTTAATCGCCATTAAAAATATTCCAATGAATACCGTGAGGCGAATGGCCAAGATTTTAATTCTCTTTGGATCTTCCATTAAAATATTTTACCCGGATTTAATATGCCTTTCGGGTCGAAGGCTTTTTTAATTTGACGCATCAATTCTAATTGGATTTCTGGCATAACAATGGGCATATATTTTTTCTGCACATATCCAATGCCATGTTCACCACTGATAGTGCCTCCTAACTTTTTACACAATTCAAATATTTCAACAATAGCGGCATCCAATTCATGATTCCAAAATTGATCACTTAAATCATCTTTTAAAATATTAACATGTAGATTTCCATCGCCTGCATGTCCATAACATACTGTGCGAAATCCATACCTTTTAGAGATCTCTTTTACACCTGAAAACAGTTGAGGAAGCTCCGCCCTTGGTACTACTGTATCTTCCTCCTTGTAAGTATTATTATGTTTGGTGGCTTCTCCAATACTTCTTCTCAGTTTCCAGAAATATTCTTTTTCATCAGCACTCTGCGCAAACAATACATCAACAGCTCCATAATGATCTAATACTTCATTTATCGATTCACATTCTGCCATCATTATGTCTTCTTTATTGCCATCTACTTCAATCAAAAGATATGCGCCAATAGCATCTTTAATTTCAAAGTTGATATTCAACATGGCTGATGATAATCTGAAACCATCTGGCTCAACAAATTCACAAACAGAAGGATTGCATCCGGCTTTGAATATCCCATTAACAGCTTCACAAGCTTTCTCTGCCGAAGCAAAAGATGCCAACATCAATAATGTTTGTTGAGGATGTGGAATGAGTTTTAAGTAAATTTTGGTTATCACAGCCAATGTGCCTTCACTACCAACCATTAAATGTGTTAAATTATATCCGGTTGAGTATTTTAATGTGTTTGCTCCTGTATGAATAATACTACCATCGCATAATACAATTTCAAGATTAAGTACATAGTCTCTGGTAGTTCCGTATTTCACGGCTCTAGGACCTCCGCTACTATGGGCCATATTGCCTCCTAAAAAGCAAGAGCCTTTACTTGCTGGATCAGGTGGGTAAAACAATCCTTTTTCTCTTACTGCATTTTGAAATACTTCATTGATTACTCCAGGTTCTACAATTGCTTGGAAGTTTCTTTCATCAATTGAAATAATGCGATTGAATTTTTCCATAGCAAGCACAACTCCTCCATATATTGGAAGTGCCGCTCCACTTAATCCAGTTCCCGCACCTCTGGGTGTCACACAAATTTCATGCTCATTACAATACCTAAGTATAGCTGAAACTTCTTCGGTAGTTTTGGGCTTAATAACAATATCAGGAATAAATCTTAAATCTTCTGTATAGTCTTTTGAATAGGTTTGGAAACTTTCTTCGTCTCTGAATATGGCATCCTTGCCACAAACTGAGCAGAAGAATTCATAATCTTTTTCATCTATTTTTTTGAAAACTTTCATCTTACGAAGTAAATACTTTAAAGGCGAGCCCGCAAATACATCAAAGCTGATTTAAATAGGTTTTGAAACCGTATTGATAAGTGGATGAAGGTTTTATTTTTTATTTTATTATAATTGAAGCTTTTAGCATACACATGAAAAAAACACTACTGGTATTTTTACTTCTTTTTTGTTTTGGATGGGTTCAGTCTCAAGATTTAAAACCAATCACTTTAGAGGACATCTGGACTAAAGGAACCTTTTCCGCAAAATATGTTCCTGGATTCAGTTCTTTAAAAGATGGCAGATTTTATTGTAGTTTAGATGAAAAGCAAAACTTACTGAAATATGAATTTTCTACTGGTAAATTGGTAGATACCATCATTGCTCAATTAGATATCAAAGCTGCCAATAAAGGAAATGCATTAAGCCTCGATAATATCACATTTAGTGAAGATGAAAAATCAGTATTGATTGCTACCCAATCAGAATCTATTTATAGACATAGTTACAGAGCGGTTTATTATGTATATCAAATCGATAAAAAGAAGATCATCCAACCTTTAGAAGATAAGATTCGTTATGCTGAATTTTCACCAGATGCTTCTAAGATTGCTTATGTGAAAGGAAACGATTTATACATATTTGATTTGCTGCGTTTAGAAGAAACTCGCGTTACAAAAGATGGGAAAGAAAATGAAATTATCAATGGTGGAACAGATTGGGTTTATGAAGAAGAGTTTGCAATTTGGAAGGGCTTTAGTTGGAATTCACAAGGTAATAAAATAGCCTTTTATCGATTTGATGAGTCTAAGGTGAAGGAATTCAATATGGCTATCTATGGTTCTCTTTATCCTAAAGATTTTAAGTTCAAATACCCGAAGGCTGGTGAAGACAATTCTTCTGTTCATATCTATGCTTATGATTTGAATACTGCACTATTAACTGAAATTGAAACGGGTAAAGAAGAAGACCAATATTTGCCGAGATTCCAGTGGACTAGAGACCCCAATACACTTGCTGTTCAACGTTTAAATAGGTTACAAAATAAATTAGAGATTTTATTAGCTGATGCTAAAAATGGTGCATCTAAAATAATTTATTCTGAAGAAAATAAGTCGTATGTAGATATTACAGATAATCTTTATTTTTTGCCTGATGGCAAATCGTTTTTATTCAGCAGTGAAAGAGACGGATATAATCATTTGTATCATTATGCGATGAATGGAAAATTAATCAAACAAATTACAAAAGGTAATTGGGATATTGATGAGTTTTATGGTTATAACCCCAAGTCTAAAAAAATATATTTTAGTTCAGCAGAGGTAAATGCTGCAGAAAGATATGTCTATTCAATTGGTATCAATGGTAAAAATAAAAGCCAATTAACTTTAAACAAGGGTTGGAATGCAGCTTCTTTTAATAGCGATTTCTCTTGTTTCTTGCATACTTATAGCGATATCAATACGCCACCAGTTTATGAACTCATGAATGCAGAAGGTAAATTGTTGCGTATTCTAGAAGATAATGCTTCCTTAAAAACTAAATTGAAATCATATCAAATCAGCCCTGCTACTTTTTCAAAGATTAAAAATGAATTAGGCCAAGAGATGAATAGTTTTTCTATCTATCCACTTTCATTTGATTCTACCATAAAACATCCATTATTGATGTATGTATATGGAGGACCGGGTTCTCAAACCGTTATGAACAGATGGGCAGGAGGGAATTATTTCTGGTACCAAATGTTAGCACAAAAAGGTTTTATTATTTTATCTGTGGATGGAAGAGGAACTGGTTTTAAAGGTGAAAGTTTTAAAAAGTGTACTTATTTGAATTTAGGTAAATATGAAATAGAAGATCAAATATACGTAGCAAAGAAAATGTCGACTTTAGCCTATGTTGATCCGGCAAAAATAACTTTATGGGGTTGGAGTTTCGGTGGCTACATGGCTTCACTTGGAATCACAAAAGGTGCAGAGGTATTTAGTAAAGGACTTGCTGTAGCACCAGTAACCAATTGGAGATATTACGATAATATTTACACTGAACGATTCATGAGGAAGCCCCAAGAAAATGGTGATAATTATGATAGTAATTCTCCGATTAATCATGTGGAGAAAATAAAAGGAAAATACTTAATCATTCATGGCACCGCCGACGACAATGTTCATTTTCAAAATGCAGTTGAAATGGTAGATGCCATGATTAAAAAGGGTGTTCGTTTTGATAGTGAATATTATCCAAATAAAAACCATGGTATTGGCGGAGCTAAAACCAGATTACATCTATATGATAGAATGACGAGATTTTTAATTGAATAAAAATTCATACTGATTGTCAAATTTTTAATAGGCTGCTTAAGATTTTTTTAAACTTTAAGCAGCCATTTCTGTTTTAACAGAGTCTTGACTAAACAAGCTTGTTATATGGAAATCAAAAAAATTACATTAAAATCAGTCCTGTTTTTGACTTTACTAAGTATTTTATTTAGTTCAAAGTTAAATGCACAATTAATTGGTGGCACAACTTATGCCATCAATGGGACATCCAATCCTCCTACTAGTTTTGCAACGGTAGCAGAGGCTTTTGCATTTCTTAATACCAATGGTACCTCTGGTTCTGGAAATGTGGTGCTTGAAATTTCCT
>JBMLPO010000223.1:0-6873 GCA_049242065.1 Bacteroidia bacterium | reverse complement strand
GGAACGCTGGAAGGCGCGCTGAGTCATGGTTTTCATGAACCTATTTTTGATATCAATCGTTTTATTGAAAGAAGAAACGAAGAAGGTTTGCAATTTAAATTCAAGGACCAACAAACTTTTATCGATCTATTCATTGATTGGAACAGGTATATCAATAGAAGCTCAAATGATCAGGAGAAATTTGTATTTGGTTTTCATGCCAAACGTAACCTGCTCAATAAAAATTCTTCTTATAAAATTATGCCTGATGTGCAGGTAATAGGCAAACATCATGGTGGTCAGATAGGTAGTAATTCCGACCCAGTAACCATGAGATGGAATAGCGCATTAGGAATAAGATTCGAACAAGGAAATGAAACCACAAAAGGTTTCTTCGACTTCAATTTTTTGTTTTACTCAGAACCAGATAAAACAGGGCTTTGGCCGTCTAGTAACGGAAAAGCGCTGTTTTCTAATATAGGATTTAAAAGAAAACACCTAACTGTTTCAGGAAGTATTTTTTCAGGAACAGATTTTCTTGCACCCATCGGGACTCCTATTTATGCATCACAGTCGATTGAGAATAAATTGACCTATTTTACTGATAGACGTCTATTTTTTCTGCGTTTGATTTACGAAAAACCGTTGATGAAAAGTGATGTAATGGCTTCAGTTAGATTTGAGCCCGTATATGATTTAAAATCCGATTTATTAGATTACAGTTATTCCTTGTATTTGGTCTATAAAATCAATCGGAATTTTTCTAAGAAATAGTTCCATAATCTTCCAAAATCAATTCGGAAACAATCTTTCCTGAATTCAAACACAAAGGAATTCCTCCTCCTGGATGAACGCTTCCACCACATAAATAAAAACCTTTGATATCTGAAGAAAAATTCTTGTGACGAAGAAAGGCTGCATACCTGTTATTACTGGCGTTTCCATACAAAGCACCTCCATAACTTGATGTCTTTTTTTCAATTAAACGCGGGTCTAAAATATCTTCTTCTTCAATTAAATCTTCGAGTTTTACATTCAAAATTCTATTGAGTTTTTTGATGACATTTTCTTTAGCTGATTTAATTAATTCATCCCAATTTTGAGAACCATCATTAAAAGGAACATTGATCATCACAAACCAATTTTCGCAATTCTGTGGTGCATCATCTGCTTTGTACTTAGAGCTGATATTGATATAAACAGTGGGGTCTGAATCGATACTTTTTTGATTGAAAAGTACATCAAATTCTTTTTTATAATCTTCTGCAAAAAAGATATTGTGCAAACTTAATTCAGGAAACGATTTTTTGATGCCCCAATAAAAAATCAATGCTGAAGACGACTTTTCTTGCTGAAGAATTTTTTCTGGTTGTTTTTGCTTCTTCAATAATTTTCTGAATAAAGGAAATACATCCATGTTTGAAACTACTAAGTCAGAAGGAATTTCCCTCTCTCCTATTCGTATCCCTTTTATCTTTTTATCTGAAACCAAAATTTCATCAACCCTTTGATTAAAATGAAATACCACACCTTTCTCCAAGCAAGTTTCATAAATGGTTTGTGTAATATGGTACATACCTTTTGTTGGAAAGAAAGAACCAATATTGTGTTCCAAATGCGGAATCATATTTAATAAACCCGGAGCTAAATAAGGATTAGAGCCATTGTAAGTAGCAAAGCGGTTGAAATACTGAACGAGATGTTTAGAAGAAAAACTCTTCTCATTTACTTCATTCATGCTTTGAAATAAATCGAGCTGAGGCATGGCTAAAATACCAGCTATCGTCTCACGAAATTTATAATGCGAAAAACGATGAAGCGTATCTTCAACAAATAAGTTTGCAGTTTTTTGGTATTTATATTCCGCTTTCTTCAAATAGTTTTTCAACTCATCTGTTTCAATACCCAACTGATTTTTTAATTCCTTTTCGAACAGGTTAATATCTGCATAAGCCGAGAATCGTGTACCATCTTCATAGAAATAATTACACGTTTTATCGAGTTTGATATAAGAAAATACTTCTTTAGGATTCTTTCCAGCAGCCAACAATAAATCTTCCACTAAATGAGGCAAGGTGAACAAAGATGGGCCTGCATCGAAACGGTAATTACCTAATTGAAACTCGGACAATTTTCCTCCAGGATAAGAATTGGCCTCATAAACCTCTACCTCATATCCTTTAGAAGCTAATCTCAAAGAAGCTGCCAATCCTGCTATACCGGCTCCAATTACAATTACTTTCATGAATTCTTTTATTGGATAGCAGCTAAAGCCTCTTTTTGTTTTCCTTCTGAATAAATATCGTGATGGAAATGATCGAGCTTTCTCAGAGAATATAACAAGCTTTTCTTTTCTTCATCACTTAAGTCGCCACCCACCAACAACGATACTTGTTGCATTTTTCCTACAGAAGTAAAAAATGCCGCTCTGCCTTTTTCGGTAATGGCAACACATTTACTTCTCTTGTCATCGGGATTATCATATTGATAAATCAATTCCATGGATAACAATCTTTTTAGAATTTCCATTCCTGTTGTTTTCTCTTGGATATTTAATTGAATCAATTCGCTTTTGCCCATTCCTGTTCTTGTTATTAGAGATGCTAGGTAAGCAAATTCATCTGCTGTTTGAATATCACTCCCTTCTAATGCTTGTTTGATATATGTTTTTGCATAACGATACATAAAAACAATCAGCCGGGTAATTTCTACCTCTGCTGGTTCTTGTGGACCAACACTTCTTTCCAGTGGAAGCTCTCCATTGAGCTTTCTGGCTTCAGGAATTTCCTTTTCTTGTTTTACTTGTTCTTGCAGCCAATTGGCAAAATCAGTAAGTCCTGATGAAGCAGAATTTCCGCCCATTTCATATAAATCTAGTTTATACATCAGGTCTTTTATCAATTGATATTTGTCCATTTTCAAAACAATTAGCACACAAAAATACTTATTTAGTACGAAAACATCATTTATTTCTTGCAAAAAAGTACGTTTTAGTATTTATTTGCAGTATAATTAATACAAAAAAGTACCAATGAAGCAATTTGTAACATTATTATTCTTATTCATTACCATAGGAAATCAGGCCTATTCACAGGCTAAAACCGGGACCATTACGGGAACTGTAAAAGACAAAAACACCCAAGAAATGTTAATTGGAGCTAGTGTAAGTTTAGAAGGAACACAATTAGGCACATTAACAGATGCAGAAGGAAAATTTAAATTAACTGGTATAGCTCCAAAATCATACAACATCAAAATTCAGTACTTAGGTTATTTGCCAAAAACGATCTACAATGTGGTAATTACAACTGGAAATATTCAAACATTTTCTGTTGAATTAGAAGCGGAAAATAAAAACTTGAAAGAGGTAGTGGTGCAGTCGAAAACATTTGGAAAAAGAACAGAAACCCCATTGTCCATACAGAATTTAACAGCAGAAGAAATAAGAAGTAATCCAGGAGGCAACTTCGATATCTCAAGAGTAATTCAGGCCCTACCAGGAGTTGGGGGAAATACCGGAGGAGCTAGTTTTAGAAACGATATTATCATCAGAGGAGGTGCACCCAATGAGAATGTTTTTTACTTGGATGGAATTGAAATTCCTGTCATCAATCACTTCTCAACCCAAGGAAGCTCTGGTGGTCCGCAAGGCATACTGAATGTAAGTTTCATTGAAGATGTTACATTGAGTTCTAGTAGTTTTGGTGCCCGTTTTGATAATCCCCTATCGAGCGTTTTTACTTTCAAACAAAAAAATGGAAACGCAGAAAGAGTGCAAGGTAATGTTCGATTATCGGGCTCTGAGTTTGGTTTAACTATGGATGGACCATTAAGCAAAAAAACCACATTTCTTGCCTCTGCTCGTCGTAGCTATTTGCAGTTCCTTTTTACAGCATTAGACATTCCTATCAGACCCAACTATTGGGACTTTCAATACAAAACAACTACAACCATCAATGAAAAAACAAGCTTAACCACATTAGGAGTTGGAGCAATTGATAATTTTAAATTTGGTGTACCAAGAGAATCAACACCAGATAAAGAATATGCCATTCGATCAAGTCCGAATATTAATCAGTGGAACTATACCATTGGCGCCTTATTAAAAAGAAGACTTAAAAACGGTTATTACAACTTATCAGCCAGTAGAAATATGTTTGATAATTCATTAGATAGATTTGAGGATGGTAAAGAAAATGATGAAGCCAAAAGGACTTTAAAAATCCGTTCTCAAGAAATTGAAAACAAATTGAGATTGGATGTGAATCAGTTCAAAGGCAAATTCAAATATGCCTATGGAGCCATGCTTCAATATGTGAAGTATAACAATACCACCTTCACCAAAATTAATAATGGATTCTTTGACAGCCTAGGCAATCAAATTGCTCCGCCTGTATTCATAAATTTTAATACAGCAATTGAATTCTTTAAAATGGGTGCATTTGTTGAAGGCTCAGGAAAAGTTTTGAACGACAGATTAAGTATCAATGCAGGCTTAAGATTTGATATGAATACTTTCACCAATGATGGTTTGAATCCTTTAGAAACACTCTCGCCTAGGATATCATTAAGCTATGCACTGAGTGAAAAATGGAACATCAATTTTACTAGTGGACGTTATTTTAAAATGCCCACATATACTGCACTTGGATTCAGAAATAACAATGGTGAATTGGTAAACAAAAACAATAAATACGTTGCCTCCAATCATATAGTAGGTGGACTTGAATTCTTGCCTACAGGAAACACTAGAATTACATTGGAAGGATTTGCAAAATACTATAGCAATTATCCTGTTTCATTAAGAGATGGAATTTCATTGGCTAACCAAGGTGCTGATTTTAATATCTTGGGGAATGAAGCGATAGAAAGCACAGGTAAAGGACAATCACTTGGATTTGAAATCTTCTTTCAACAAAAACTCAGCAAGAATTTTTATGCCACTGTTTCATATACTTACTTCAATAGTAAATTCTCTGGAAGAGATGGCAAACTCGTTTCAACTGCTTGGGATAACAGACACTTGTTATCGGCAATCATGGGATATAAGTTCAAAAGAGGTTGGGAGATTGGCGCCAAATATAGATTAGCAGGAGGTGCTCCTTATACCCCATTTGACCTTCAAGCATCCAGAATTAATTATTTAACAACAGGCACAGGCGTGCTAGATTATAGCAGATTAAACCAAGAAAGATTGACTGCTTTTACACAATTTGATTTTCGTATCGATAAAAAGATTAACTTCAAAAACAAAACACTCGATATTTACTTAGACATACAGAATGCTTTTGCAAAAGTAAATGCTTCATTACCTAACTATACTTTTCAGAGAACCGCCGATAATTCGGGTTGGTTAAGTACAGATGGAAATCAAATCAGAGCAGATGGTTCTAATGCCATTCCACTCATTTTGAATGATGATTCAGCATTGGTTTTGCCAAGCTTTGGTTTCATACTTGAATTTTAAAAAAATGGCATCTAAATCAGCAATTGTAATTGGTTCAGGAGTAGCAGGACTCTCAACAGCTTCTTACCTCGGACAAAATGGATATGAAGTTACGATCATCGAAAAAAACTCGCAAGCAGGTGGAAGAGCGAGGCAGTTTTCGCAAGATGGATTTGTATTTGATATGGGACCAAGTTGGTATTGGATGCCAGATGTATTTGAAAAATTTTATGCTGATTTCGGACACAAAGCCTCAGATTTTTATGAACTAAAAAGACTCGATCCCAGCTACCGAGTTTATGATAAACAAGGCAATGCTGTTGATATTCCTGCAGACATGGAACAATTGGAAGCCTTGTTCGAGAAATATGAAAAAGGTTCAAGTTTAAAATTACGTCAGTTTTTAAAAGAAGCAGCCTACAAATATGAAGTAGGTATCAATGATTTGGTATATAAGCCAGGTTTAAGTTTACTTGAATTTGCTGATCTACGTCTGTTAAAAGGGCTATTGAAAATGGATGTTTTAACTAGCATGAGGAGTCATGTGCATGCATTTATTAAAGACCCATTTCTTCAAGAATTACTCGAATTTCCGATTTTGTTTTTAGGAGCATTACCCGAAAACACACCTGCTCTATATAGCTTGATGAACTATGCTGATATGAGTTTGGGTACTTGGTACCCAATGGGTGGTATGTTTAAGATCGTGGAAGCATTTGTTTCCATTGCTAAAGAACAAGGTGTAAAAATTGAATTAGAAACCGAAGCAAAGTCCATACTTATAGAAAATGGAAAAGCCATTGGTGTTGAAACCAATAGAGGAAAGTTTTTGGCTGATGTAGTTATTGGAGCAGGAGATTATCACCATATAGAGACTAAATTACTGGAACCAACTTATCAGCAATATTCAAAATCCTATTGGGAGTCGCGTAAAATGGCACCCTCTTGCTTGTTGTTTTATATAGGATTAAACAAAAAGGTAAAAGGAATGAAGCACCATACCTTATTTTTTGATACTGATTTTGGCGTTCACTCGGGTGAAATTTATACCCAACCCCAGTGGCCAAGTAATCCATTGTTTTATGCATCAGCTCCCTCTGTTACCGACCCAAGTGTAGCGCCTGTCGGTTGTGAAAACTTGTTTCTTCTCATTCCCATAGCACCAGGATTAGGAGGAGACAATGAGGAAACCCGCGAAAAATATCTTCAAATCATGTTAAAAAGATTAGAAGAAAAACTAGGTGAATCAATTGGGGAACATATTGTTTATAAAAGAAGTTACAGTATCAGTAATTTTATAAATGATTATCATGCCTTTAAAGGAAATGCATACGGATTAGCCAATACTTTAAGTCAGACAGCAATTTTAAAACCACGTCTGAGAAGTAAAAAAGTTAAAAGTCTCTATTTCTCAGGTCAGTTAACGGTTCCGGGACCAGGAGTACCTC
>JBMLPO010000222.1:0-4625 GCA_049242065.1 Bacteroidia bacterium | reverse complement strand
AAGAAGAAAAAATCGACAATCAAATCTCTTTTACATTAAATAATTTTATTCATTACTTAAGCACCCAAAGTAATATATCAAACGCAATCAATTCAACAGGTTTAAGTTATGAAGAAGTTGAAATGGATTTGAAAAATGAATTAAGTCCTATTTTCAATAACGAGTCCGACTTATTACCTATCAATTTTTCTTATACCTATCAACTCATAAGAAAGTTATAAAATGGTTTATAGAATGGCTATACAGGAAGACATTCCTCAACTAATTTCATTAGGTTTATTGGCTTATGGCGAATATTTTCCTCAATTAAGTGAAGAGAACAAAACATTGATGGAAACCAATTTGACTAAACCTGAACTGTATGTAAATATGATGAAAATTGGAAAAGGTTTTGTAGCTGAAATAGACGATGAAATAGTAGGAATGGGATTCTTGATAAATTCCGGACACCCAACAGCTATTTACCCAAGCGATTGGTGTTATATCAGAATGATTGGCATCAACCCTTTATTTAAAGGAAAAGGAATTGCATCAAAAATTACCGATTTATGCATTCAAGAAGCCCTAGAAAAAAATGAAAAAACAATAGGACTTCATACCTCAGAAATGATGCCGACAGCTCAACACATTTATAAGAAAAAAGGATTTGTTGTAGCAAAAGAACTCGATTTGATATTTGGCAAAAGATATTGGCTTTACCAACTTAATCTCCAAAATGAATAAGGAAAATTACCTCGAACTCAACCAACAAAGTTGGAACAATAAAGTAGATGTGCACATCCATTCAACGTTTTATGATATGCAGGGATTTGAAGCAGGTAATACTTCATTGAAAGAAATTGAATTGGCTTTGTTAGGCGATATTCAAGGCAAAAAAATATTGCATTTACAATGTCATTTCGGACAAGACACACTCTCGCTTGCAAGAATGGGCGCTGAAGTAACAGGAATAGATTTATCAGACAAGGCCATTGAAAAGGCTAAGGAAATATCTTCTGCAATGAAAATACCTTGTGGGTTTGTATGCACTGATGTTTATTCCGTACCTGATGTGATAACAGAACAATTTGATATGGTGTTTACTAGTTATGGAACCATCGGCTGGTTACCTGATTTAGATCAATGGGCCGCAGTGATTCAAACCATGTTAAAACCTGGTGGCAAATTCATTTTTGTAGAATTTCATCCTGTTGTATGGATGTTTGATGATGACTTTAATGAAATTGCTTATTCCTATTTTAATCAAGGTGAAATTATTGAAACAGAAACAGGCACCTATGCCAATAGAGATGCAGATATTCAACAAAAATATATTTGTTGGAACCATTCCTTATCAGAGGTATTTCAGGCTTTAACCCATCAAAAAATTGAGATTACAGATTTTAGGGAATATGCCTATTCACCTTATCCTTGTTTTAAAAACACACAAGAACTAGAAAAAGGAAGGTTTACTATCAAAAGTTTAAAGCATGATATTCCAATGGTTTATAGTCTGATTGGTTTAAAAAAATGAATATCATCGCTGAAACAGAAAGATTGATTTTGAGAGAATGGACCTTGGATGATGCGGCGGATTTGTTTCGTTTAAATGCCAATCCCAATGTTCTGAAATTTACCGGAGACAAGCCATTTAAAAATATTCAGGAAGCAGAAGATCTCATATCAAACTATGAGCAATATTCAAAACATGGATTAGGCAGGTGGATTGTTCAAAGAAAGATTGATTCTCAATTTTTAGGCTGGTGTGGATTGAGGTATCAAGTGGCTTTAAAAGAAACTGATATTGGATTTAGATTTCTTGAAGAATACTGGAATATGGGATTTGCAAAAGAATCAGCTATAGCAACTATAAAATATGGTTTTGAGATATTAGACATCAAACAAATTGTTGCTCGCTGCAAAAAGGAAAATACTTCATCAATAAAAGTGTTACAGAAAATAGGAATGAAATTGTATGCAGAAATAGAATTTGATGGGGAATTAGGATTAAAGTTTAAATTGAATCATGAATAAAAATAATTACGAGTTCAGATGAATAAGAACACTTCCAGAATCCTTTTGGAGATATCTAACATAACTTCCTTTGTGATGATACTTTCCTTGTCATCTTGCTTTTATTCTACAAAATATATTGCAACTTATACTTTTCAAAACAATTCAAAAGAAAGTAATTCAAAAGAAATTGCGGCTAAGTTTATCAAACAATTGGCAGAGAAAAACCAATTAATTAAGGACAATACTTTTAAAGGTATAGACACTCTTGGCTTTTATGGTCGCCCTTACCATTATTTTAAATTTTGGTTTGAACAACAAAACAATCAATTTACAATTAAATTAAATTATAATGGCTCTTTTGGAAGTAGAAAAAATCCACCTTATCGTAGTTTCTTACAAAATGTAAGCGATAGTATTCAGTCAAATTTTACTTTGATAAATAGCGATATAAAAGAAACAAATAATGCGAAGAGGAAACAATGATGACGAATAAATCCTTTAAGAATTAAACCTTATTTCCCCTCAAAAAATCCTCAATACTCATTCGTTTTTTCGATTCAGGTTGTACCTCTAATAATCTAATATCATCATCAGCACAATGAATTTGAAGGAAAGTTTTTCCATCTGATTCAATACTTCCTGCTTCTAAAACTCGATTTGATTTTACAATTTCAGCTTTAAAAACCTTCATGTTTTTTCCATTCAACTGAAAATAGGCAGCTGGGTAAGGACTCATTCCTCGAATTAAATTATATACTTTTTCTGCGGGCTGATTGAAATGAATCAAACAATGTTCTTTAAAAATCTTAGGTGCAATTTTATTTGATGATGATGATTGAGGGATACCAGCATAATGACCAGATTCAACTTTTCTAACCGACTCAATAACCAATTCTGCTCCTGTATGCATTAGGATATCATGTAATTCACCAGCAAGCATAGTTGGGGTGATTGTTACTTCCCTACTCAATAAAATATCACCCGTATCAATTTCATGTTTTAAGAAAAAAGTACAAACACCCGATTTGGTTTCACCATTGATGATGGCCCAATTAATTGGAGCAGCACCACGGTAATCAGGTAATAAGGAAGCATGCAAATTCATGGTTCCCTTTGGAGGCATATTCCAAACAATCTCAGGTAACATCCTAAAGGCAATGACTATTTGAAGGTCTGCCTGATAGGAAGCCAATTCTTTAACGAAGTCTGGATCTTTTAACTTAATAGGTTGCAGAACCGGAATTGAATTTTTAACTGCACAGATTTTCACCGCAGAAGATTGTAAATTCATACCCCTACCAGCAGGTTTATCGGGCGCAGTTACAACCGCAACTACATTCACACCAGCATCAATCAATGCTTGAAGTGAATGGACTGCAAATTCAGGAGTTCCAAAAAATACGATTCTCATTTTTTTATTTATACCAATTCTTCATCAACCTCCATTTCATATACCATATCCTTTTCAATTCGAAGGTTATCGATAATGAAGTTTTGACGATCCATGGTATTTTTACCCATGTAATATTCTAACATTTTTTGAATCGGCATATCATTCAGTAATACCACTGGCTGTAAACGCATGTCTTCACCAATAAACAAACCAAACTCCTCAGGAGAGATTTCACCTAATCCTTTAAATCGAGTAATTTCAGCCTTTGCACCAATTTCATGAATGGCTTTCTGACGTTCTTCATCATTATAACAATAGAAAGTTTTTTGTTTGTTTCTTACTCTAAACAAAGGTGTTTCTAAAATATATAAATGGTTATTCTTTACTAAATCAGGAAAAAACTGAAGGAAGAATGTCAGAATCAATAAACGAATATGCATGCCATCCACATCTGCATCGGTTGCAATTACAATGCGGTTGTATCTTAAGTCCTCAATACTCTCTTCAATATTCAATGCATGCTGTAAGAGATTGAATTCTTCATTCTCATAAACCACTTTTTTGGTTAAACCATAACAATTTAATGGCTTACCTCTTAAGCTAAATACAGCTTGTGTTTCTACTTGGCGCGACTTGGTGATGCTTCCGCTAGCACTGTCACCCTCTGTAATAAACAAAGTGGTATCAAATTTTCTTTCGTCTTTTGATTCATTAAAGTGTATGCGACAATCTCTCAATTTTTTATTGTGAAGATTCGCTTTTTTAGCGCGTTCATTTGCTAGTTTTTTGATACCAGCCATTTCTTTACGCTCCCTTTCACTTTGGTTGATTCTTCTCAATAAAGCATCAGCAGTATCTGGATGTTTATGAAGATAATCATCGAGTGCTTTTTTCATAAAATCAATTACAAATTGCTTCACTGTAATTGATTCTGTTGGAGCCATATTGGTTGAACCCAATTTGGTTTTGGTTTGCGACTCAAACACTGGTTCTTGCACACGAATACTTACCGCAGCAATGATACTGGCTCTGATATCAGCTAAATCAAAATCTTTCTTATAAAACTCACGAACAGTTTTTGCGAAAGCCTCTCTAAATGCATTTAAATGTGTACCACCTTGCGTAGTATGTTGGCCATTCACAAATGAATAATACTCTTCGCCATATTGGTTTTCATGCGTAAGCGCTACCTCAATATCTTCACCTTTTAAATGAATAATTGGATAACGTAAAGCTT
>JBMLPO010000221.1:0-19760 GCA_049242065.1 Bacteroidia bacterium | reverse complement strand
CATGTTTAACAGAACAAAAATTATTGCCACCATTGGTCCGGCAACAAGTAGTTACGAAAATCTCAGAAAAATTGTAGAGGCAGGAGTAGATGTATGTCGTTTGAACTTCTCTCATGGCTCCTACAGCGATCACCAGCAAGTGATTGATAATATTAGAAAAGTTAGAGAAGATTTAAATGCGCATGTAGCCATTCTTTTAGACTTACAAGGACCTAAGTTACGTGTTGGGGAGATGGAGAATGGAAAAATAGAAATAGCCGAGGGTTCTATTTTAGAAGTAACAACCGAAAAATGTATTGGTACCCCAGAAAGGATTTATGTAAACTTCGACAGCCTGCCAAAAGATATCAATGCAGGCGAAAGAATTTTGTTGGATGATGGAAAGCTAGAACTTAAAGTAGTAGAGACCAACCGCAAAAACCTAATCAAAACTAAAGTAATTGTGGGTGGAGTACTATCGAATAAAAAAGGATTCAATCTGCCTGATACACGTTTGTCTATTCCATCAATGACACAAAAAGACTTGGATGATTTGAAATTCGGTCTTGAAAATAAGGTAGAATGGGTTGCTTTGAGTTTTGTTAGAAATGCTGATGATGTTATTTTTATTAAAAACATCATTGAACTAAACGACTGGAAACCAAGGATAGTAGCCAAAGTTGAAAAACCTGAAGCAGTTACCAATATTGATAGAATTGTTCAAGTAACCGATGCGGTGATGGTAGCACGTGGTGATTTGGGAGTTGAAATGCCAATGGAACAAGTGCCAGTCATTCAAAAAATGATAGTTAAGAAGTGTATTGAGTTCTCGAAGCCAGTAATTATTGCCACGCAGATGATGGAAAGCATGATTACCAATGCAGTTCCAACACGTGCAGAAGTAAATGATATTGCCAATGCGGTAATGGATGGAGCTGATGCGGTTATGTTAAGTGCTGAAACTTCTGTAGGAGCCTATCCGGTTCAGGCTATTACCTACATGCGTAAAACCATAGCAGAGGTTGAATCAAAAACCAATGCACCTTATTTTAAAGGAAAACGTCCAGATGAAAACTCCCCTACTTTTATTTCGGATGAAATCTTGTTTACTGCAGTGAGAATTTCAGACCACTTAAAAGCAAGCGCAGTAGTGGGTATGACATTTTCAGGCTATTCAGCCTATAGATTGGCAAGTTATCGCCCGAAAGCACCCATCTTTATTTTCACTACCAATCCTCGTTTATTAAACACATTGAGTTTGGTTTGGGGTATCAGAGGATTTTTATATAGAGGTTTTGAAAGTACAGATGCCTCTTTGAATGATATCAATGAGCAATTGGTAAATATGGGATTTGTAAAACCAGGCGATTTGGTTATCAATACAGCCAGTATGCCAATAACTGAGCGCTCAAGAACCAATGCAGTAAAAATTACTGAAATCAAATAAATCAGAAAATTAATCTCTTCCTTTACAATAGGAGGAGATTTTTTTTATGACTGAAACAATCCATACCATAAAAAATGGAGTCTATCAATTGACAGACCCTATCAAACCAAAAGTATGTCAGACTTAGATTTAATTGAAAATAAAGTTGCAGCTAGTGGATTAATCACACTCAACCTAGAAGAATATTATCATACAGGCGAGCGTGTTTTATTCGACATCAAAGATTTTCTTTTCCGCGAAATGATTCTAAAAGAAAAAGATTTTAGGGAACAAGTAAAATCATTCAATTGGGAGCAGTTTAAAGGTAAGAATATAGCCTTTTATTGTTCTACTGATGCCATTATCCCAACATGGGCTTATATGCTTTTGGGAATTGCCATTGAACCATTTGCAAATAGATATGTTTTTGGCAGTTTAGACAATTTGGAAGCGATCTTGTTTCAGGATGCATTAAACAAAATCAATCCATTGGATTACCAAGACCAAAGAGTTATTATTAAGGGCTGCAGTGATGTACCAGTGCCAGTGCATGCTTATGTAGAGATTACACATAAACTGCTTCCCTATACCAAAAGTTTGATGTACGGAGAAGCATGCAGTAATGTGCCTTTGTATAAGAAGAAGTAATAAATTTAGCCGCATTGTAAATAGAATAACGAAAAGAAATTCCTAGGTTTTTGTTTATTCCTCTCGGCTTGCTTTCCTTTGAAGGAATATTTAGAACTATTCAGAAATACTATGTCGTTTATCTATCAAATAAAATTGGGCGGAGTGAACAACCTATCGGATGCGAGATACGCTGCAGCGGTAGGAATTAATTATATCGGATTTTGCTTTAATCCATCCAATCCAGCTTATGTTCCACCTATTAAAGCTAAAGAGATTATTGATTGGACCAGTGGCTCACATATAGTTGGTGAATTTGGGGAGCAAGGAATGGAAGAGATTCAAACCATTGCAGAGTTATTAAAGATTGATATTATTGAATTGGAAAATGATTTTTTACCTGATGAATTAGACGCTTTTGAATTACCTCTCATCAAAAAAATGAGTCTGAAAGATTTTGATAGTGAAATGTTTCAAAAGCTTGTAAATGCCTATTCAGGCAAGGTGCAAGGATTTCATTTTTCGCAATGGGAAGGCTTATTGGTAAAACATCCTGATTTGTTAGGAATGATAAATGAGCAAGTGTTTCTAGATTTAAATCCTGCTTTAGATAATTGGAAGCAACTACTTTCAGAACTTAAACCTTTTGGCATACATATAAGTGGTGAGAATGAAGAAAAAACTGGGATCAGAGATTTTGATGAATTGAATGATTTGATAGAATTATTGAGTGAGCATGAATAAACTCCTTCCATTTATTCAAGGCCCAGTAAGCCGCTGGATATTCTTCATTTTATTGTTATTAGCACTTGTCTATCAATTAAAAAAAAACAATCCTTATCCTACAGGTGATGCCCTTGAATATAGCTTGGTAACTGAAGCTTTATTTCAACACCATAGCCCTGATATTGAAAGCAGTGATGTCCTTAATTTTAAATCGGCAACAATAAAAAATAGAGCTTGGGAAGAACTAGGTAAACATGAATGGTATAATACTTTTCAAGACAGTATACATGCCTTTAAAAATGGCTCAGACGCTTTGTTAAAAAAGGATTTTCATGGAATTAGCGGTAACGAAAATCGAAAAATATATAGCATTCATTTTATTTCTTATTCCATTTTTGCTCTTCCATTTAGAATACTTTTTGATAAAATAGAAGTAGAACCTTTAAAAGCATTTATTGCATTAAACTTTAGTCTTCTCTTATTAGTAGTTTTATACCTATTGTTCTTTTATCAAACCGAAAATAAATTCAGAATTCCTCTCAGTATTTTATTCATTTGCTCACCTTTCAGTTGGTATATTTCTTGGGTTCATGCCGATTATTTTATTGCCGCTCTATCCTTTCTGAGCATCTTATTGTTTGTTGATAAGAGATGGTACCTTTCCATTTTGGTGATGTCATTAGCTGCTACACAGAATCAAACATTTGTACTGATATGTATGGCTATGAGTCTGGTTTATTTGCATAGAAATAACTATCAATTCAAAGCCTTTTTGTATTTACTTTTACCTGGAATCATTTGCATCCTACATCCCATTTATAATCAACTATTGTTTAACGAATGGAGTTTGATTACTTTTTTCAAATACACCGATATCAAGAATATTTCATTAAACAGATTCTACTCTTTCTTTTTTGATTTGAACCAAGGCATGCTCATTGGTTTTCCTGCAAGTATGGCTTTGGGAGCTTTCTTTTATTTGAGGGATAAAAATAAAGCCAAGAACTTTTTAACTACCCATAGTTTTTTATTGGTTGTGGTTCTACTCAGCATCATTCCGTGTTTGTCTTTTAATTCATGGAACTTGGGTCAGGCAGTCATTAACCGTTATGCCATTTGGTTTGGAGCTTTGTTATTTGCCTATGTTTTGATACACCATCAACAATTTACTTTTATCATTTGGACCCTTCTCTTTCTTCAAATGAGTTATGTGGGATACATCATTAAAAAGAAAGGATTTTTTATACCTGAATGGGACAGTGAAGAAATTAAACCACATGTTGCATGGATATGGAATAAAGCTCCATCGCTTTACAATCCTGATCCTAAAATATTTTATGAAAGAACGCAGAAGAAATGGCTTGATTTATTAAACCCGAATGGTTTCCCGGCATATTATACCAATCCAAACAATGGTGAAATAACAAAAGTATTGGTTCATCAAAATCACCCAGAATCACTATGGTATCCGGGTGCTGATAGCAGTGAGGCAACAGTTATCATGAAGCAATTAGATTTTGACACCTATGGATTTGCTTACTATCATCCAAAAAAATAATCAATTAGATCTTATAAGAATTCAATACCTCTACAAAAGCATCAATTTCTTCTTTTGTATTGTAAATATGGGTTGATAAACGCAATGAATTCAATCCGTTTTCATGTACTACACGAATCCTGAATTTCTTTTCAGCACAGTATTGGTAAACCTTTGCGGCATCTGTTCCCTTCAACCTAAACCCATTTACTCCTGCTCTAGAAATAGATTCAGTTGGTGTTATCAATTCAATTTTATCACCCATCGCCAATAGTTTTTCTTGGGCATAAGAACCTAAATCAAAAATCCTTTGGTAAATTTTATCGGGACCAATGGTATTAAAAAAATCGATGGCAGCATCTACACCTTTGTACAAACCCAATGATTGAGTACCTCCATAGTATCGATGAGCAGAATCTACATAAGTGCCCATTTCAGGTGGATTCAAAGCCATATTCCATTTGGCATTATCAC
The DNA here is from genome assembly GCA_049242065.1 of Bacteroidia bacterium. GTDB lineage: Bacteria > Bacteroidota > Bacteroidia > UKL13-3 > UKL13-3 > CAISCU01. Next base: position 14,991 of record JBMLPO010000221.1, on the reverse strand, counting down.
TGCCACCACCTACAAAATAAGTTTGAAGTATTTCTCTAAATTCTTTTCTAACATATAAAAACCCTGTTCCCTTTGGACCTAGTAGCCATTTGTGAGTACATGATGCATAAGTATCACAACCCATATCATGTAAATCAAGATGAATCATTCCGGGTCCATGAGCACCATCTATGATGGAGAAAATCCCTTTTTCGCGGGCCAGTTTACAGATTTCTTTTGCAGGTAAAATTTGACCTTGGGTACAAGGAATATGTGGAACAGCAATAGCTCTTGTTTTTTTGCTGATGAGCGCATTGATGCGGTTTAGGGTTTCTGCTGCCGTAGAAGCTGGTTCAAATGTTTTGATGATGATGCCATGCAATTTTCTTCTATTGAGCCAAGGAAAGGCATTTCCAACATGCTCATGTGTTGTAAGAATCACCTCATCTCCTTTCTTCAATGGAATTCCCCAACAAGTGATATTGATTCCATCTGTTACATTATGAGTGAGTGCAATTTCAGTCTCATCAGCACCCACAAAATCTGCTATCTTTTTATGTGTGGCTTCCCAACCTCCATAGGCACCAAACTGATCGCCATCCATCATTCCTTTTTTTACTGCCTCAATTACAGGATAAGGTGAAGGACCCATGGTTCCATTGTTGAGATAAGTAGTTTCTTTTTGAAGGGGAAATTGCAATCGCAGGGCTTTCCAGAACAAATTTTCATCCTTGTCTGCAATAGCCTTTAGTTCCTGCATAGAAGGGAAAGGCAAATCAGAACCCGAATCTTTTAACAAAGTTGCTGCAATTAAAGCTGCTGATGAATTCTTCAGGAAGTTTCTGCGGTTGTGCTGGATTTCTTGTGCCATTATCAAATTTGTAGAAATAGTATGAAACTGACAAGGATTAATTCACAGATGCAAGGCAAAAACAGGCTTTAAGGCAAAGAATACGGATACTTCTTGGCAAATCAGTATGAGCACTGCATATTTTAGCTTAAAAAATATAACTTCGCAGCCCAAACTTAATTGTATTCATGCAAAGTTATCAAGTAATTGGCTTAATGAGCGGGAGTTCCATGGATGGGGTTGATTTAGCCTGTTGTGAATTTAACCTCAATCAAGAAACTTGGAACTATCAAATCATTGCTGCAGAGACCATACCCTATGATGAAAAATGGAGGGTTAGACTTTCTCAATTATACAAACAGCCTATTGATTTATATGCCAAAACTGATGCCTTTTACGGAAGGTATTTAGGTATTTTGGTCAAAAACTTCATACAAAAACATCAATTAAAACCCCAATTGGTAGCCTCACATGGTCATACCATTTTTCATCAACCACAAGCAGGGTTTACTGCGCAGATTGGAGATGGGGCCGCCATATCAGCTGTATGTGGATTGCCAGTTGTGAACGGATTCAGGAATATGGATTTGGCCTTTGGTGGACAAGGAGCTCCTTTGGTACCGGTGGGCGACAGAATTTTGTTTCCAAATGAAGAAGCCTGTTTGAATTTAGGAGGAATTTCAAATATTTCATTTTTAAAAGACGGACGCTTAACTGCATTTGACATCTCACCTTGTAATATTGTGATGAACAGAATTGCTAGGTGGCTTGGACATTCCTATGATGCAGAAGGGAGAATTGCTGCATCAGGAGAAGTAGATGCAATATTGTTAAATGAATTAGAACAATTGGAATTCTACAAGATTCAGAAAGCTAAATCATTGGGCCGAGAGTGGATCAATGCAGAGTTCTGGCCTATCATTAAAAAACATCAAGACATTAGTGAGGAAGAAAAAATGGCTACCATTGCTGAGCATATTGCTTTAAGAATAGCAGCCGTATTGAATGAAAACAATCTACAGCGAGTTTTAGTAAGCGGAGGCGGTGCATTCAATAGCCATTTGATTCAACTCATTCAAAGCAAAACTAAAACCCAATTGGTATTACCTGATGAAATGACCATTCACTTCAAAGAAGCACTCATATTTGCCTTTTTAGGAGTCTTAAGAGTACGAAACGAAGAGAATGTATGGAGTGAAGTAACAGGAGGAAAATCGAACCATATTGGCGGCGCCCTCTGGGGAAATTTTAAAGATATTATTTAAGCATCAAACCTATAAAAAACCACAAGCATGCAATTAGAAAAGCTGATTAAAAAGTACGAAGACAAACAACCCGAAATTGTTTTTGAATGGAAAGATAGTGAAACCGAAGCGGAAGGCTGGGTAGTGATTAACTCATTAAGAGGTGGAGCTGCCGGAGGAGGAACACGGATGAGAAAAGGCTTGAACAAACATGAAGTTACATCTTTGGCAAAAACCATGGAAATCAAATTCACTGTTGCAGGACCTGCCATTGGTGGAGCAAAATCTGGTATCAATTTCGATCCATCAGATCCAAGAAAAAAAGGTGTTTTGGAGCGTTGGTATAAAGCAGTTTATCCTATCTTGAAAAACTACTACGGAACAGGTGGTGATTTAAACGTAGATGAAATCCATGAAGTTATTCCAATCACTGAATCGTATGGCTTATTGCACCCACAAGAAGGAGTTGTAAACGGCCATTTTAAAACCGATGATAAAAGCAAAGCCAAGCGTATTAGTAATTTAAGAGAAGGAGTATCAAAAGTAATTACTGATGACCGTTTCTCACCTGAGGTTTCGCGAAATTATGTGATTGCTGATATGATTACAGGCTTTGGAGTGGCAGAAGCTGTTAGACATTACTATAGCATTTGGGGTGGTAATGTAAACATGAAAAGAGCCATTATTCAAGGATGGGGAAATGTGGGTGCTGCAGCTGCATATTACTTAAGTTTATATGGTGTTATCATAGTAGGTATCATTGATAGAAATGGTGGTATCATGAAACCAGGTGGATTTTCAAAAGAAGAAATCAAAGACTTATTCTTGAAGAAAGATGGCAATACTTTGGTTGCAAGTGATATGATGCCATTTGAAGAAATCAATGAGAAAATTTGGTCTGTTGGAGCAGAAATATTTGTGCCTGCAGCAGCATCACGTTTGGTTACCAAAGAGCAAGTTGATATGATGAAAGACAATGACCTTGAAGTAATCAGTTGTGGAGCGAATGTACCATTTGCTGACCCTGAAATTTTTATGGGACCCATTGCCAATTATACAGACGACCAAGTTTCTGTATTACCAGATTATATTGCCAATTGTGGTATGGCAAGGGTATTTGCTTATTGTATGAGTAATGATGTTGTTGATTTAAGTGATGAGGCTATTTTTAAAGACACATCTAAAACCATTTGGCAAGGCTTAATGAGAGTTCATCAATTCAATCCAAAACCAAAAGGTATCCTTAAAAAAGGAATGGAAATGGCATTGGTTAATTTAGTAAAATAATAAAATGGAAAACTTCAACTGGGATGAAATCTACTGGGGGAACTCCTTGCGGAACTATGCAAGTTTCGCATTGATTCTTTTATTGGGTTTCATCTTCAGTGGAATGTTTGCAAGAATTTTCTCTTGGGTTGCCTATCGCCTTTTTAGAAAATTTAGTAAAGGAAAATTCTTTGATGAGTTTTTGCGCTTACTCAAGAAGCCCTTTAATAACCTGGTTCAATTAGTCATTGTTTATACCGCTTGTAACCGATTAACATTTCCAGTTGAATGGAACATAGCAAGCGGACAGGAATTAGGTCTCAGATGGGCCATCCACACCATTTTCTTGATTGCCATTATCATTGGATTGATGAGGGTCTTCAAGCGTGGAGTTGATTTCATGGAATATGTTTATATACATCATGATGAATCTCCTATAAGTCCGGATTTAGCTACTTTTATTAGACGATTGGTTCAAATCCTCATTTATATTTTTGGCTTTTTTGTAATACTTGCTAAAGCCTTTGAAGTAAACATCACAGCCGTCATCACCTCCTTAGGAATTGGAGGATTAGCCATTGCATTGGCAGCACAAGATACATTGGCCAATCTTATTGGTTCATTTATTATTTATATAGATAAACCTTTTAATGTAGGCGATATTGTTGAAGTTGCCGACATCAGAGGAGAGGTAGAAAAAATTGGTTTTAGAACCACTAGAATCAGGACACTTGATAGAAGCCTTTTGATTGTTCCCAATAAAAAGATAGTAGACTCCAACCTCAATAATATCTCACAAAGTAACCAAAGAAGAGTCAGGTTTAATTTAGCACTAACTTACAATAGCGATCCAAAAGCTATTCTTGCCATAATTGAAGATATCAAAGGATTTATTCTTGAAGAAATGCCTTTAACTTCTGAAGAAATTACCGTTAGATTTATTGATTTCGACTCAAGCTCACTCAATATTTTAGTTATCTATTTTGTGAACTCGAATGTATATGAAATCAAAGCTGAAGTAAAAGAAAGAATCAATATTAAAATTCTAGATTGTGTAGAAAAGCACGGATGTAAGTTTGCATATCCTACGCAGACAGTTTATGTTGAAGGGAAGTAAAATATCATGAGTCTAATCATTGAATTTTAATGCTTGAAAATATTGTCCTACTCTACAACAAATTTTTTAGTTTGAAGCTGGTCTCCATGTTTCAATAAGCACAGATAAACACCACTTGGTAAACCATCTAAATTCAATCTCACAGCATTCGATTTGGTTTTTTGTTGTTTAACAGTAGCTCCATTGCTATCAAAAATCAACAATTCACTTTCTAAACCCGAGGCATTATTAAATATTACTTGCACCTCCTCTTTAGCTGGATTGGGATATATCTCTATACCTAAATTCTTTTGGAAGAGTTCCTTGTTACCAGTTGGAAACGTAACTCTGAAGGCCGAATCGAGTACCAAAACACTATCAATCCAATTATAGGCTTGAATGCCATATGTAGCATAAGTTGCTAGGCTATCAATGGTAACTGTAAAAGAAACAAGACTATCATTAATTACTTTGATTGCACTTGTTTTGATATTGTTGGTCAATTGTCCGTTTTGAATAAACTTAATACTTACCGCATTGGGCTTCGTAGTGAAATGAGTTGCACTTGCAAATAAAGTATCTATAAAACTTGATTTCCGATTTCGTTCCTTGCTTGAAGTAGAAAGTAATTTGGGTTGATTTTCAAAAGGTAAAACGGTAAAAGCATTGGGCAGTTGAATAAGACCAGCAAGAGGATCAACTATTCTGATATCATATGCACCTAAAGAATCTATTTGAAGTAAGGTGATATTGGCAATGACTGTTGAGTCATTGATGATGGAATAAGAATTAACAGGCAATTTGAAATTACCTTTTCTAATTAACAGGGAAAACCCTTGATTGATCATAAAATTTGAACCACTACAATTGATTTGTAAATTGATGGTTTTTCCTTTTGCAGCAGATGTTGGAAATACATTTTTGATACTTGGATAAGTAAACTGTTTGACAAATCGATCGAAACGTTTCACCACAGTGCCACTAGGATCGAGTAATGCCCTTGCCATATAAGACTTTCCTCCTTTTGCCAACCATTGGTATTCGATGGTTCTTTGCGTTGAATCTAATCCCAAAAAACTATTGATGCTTCTCCACCCAACTGTAGGCATTCTTCCATACAAATTGGTAGATGCAAGGCTGCTTATTTTTACCAAAATAACAGGACAAGCAGTATCTGGTAAAATCAACAAACCACTTGCAATACACGAAATGGTATCAAATACATTGATTTGTGCACGTAAGGAATCATAGCCTATGGTACCTAAAATGGGAGCATTAAAATCTGTTGGAGTTCCATACTTACCATATTTTAAACTGTCTCTAAAACTATTGCCATAAGTAATGGGAAATTTTAAAAAACTAATTGAAAGACCTGTCATATTGTTATTGGGTCTATCGAGTATCATTTTAACTCCCGAGCTATCTGCAAATTCATAATGTGCGCCGTTTCTACCATTCACAAGCAGATTGGTATAAACAGGGGCTTGAGGAGGTACCGCATTAAAACTTATTGAATCATACAAATATGAATGAGGAACAGTTGAAAAATCCCAGGTTCTATTCAAACCTGTGCGGAGGGCAATATTACTGATATAAGCAGCTGCGGGTGTATCCGTTTCATAACGCATAAAATCACCGGGAAAAGCATAATCAGACCTATTGATTGTAATTTGTGCAAATGAAGCGTTGAAATAGAAAAACAGGGAAAAAACGAATAGAAAATTTTTAATCATAAATGTCGATTTCACTATATTGAATGAATTGCATGATAACTTTTTAATTCTTGAAAAATTCTTAGTGAATTCATAAAAACAGCAATCTTAATAAAATTTAAGGCAGGAAAATTTCATCATCGAGAATTGTTGTAAATAGCAAAAAGGATGGATTGCATTCTACCTGTGAATGAAGAATACGATTGAGTTTTTCTTTATTCATTCACGCTGACTTATCTCAATTTGATGCCATCATCATGACGATTCTGTTAATTTATTGATAAAACGAACATCAATCTATTCATACAAACTTGAATCAACTAACTTGCAAAAAAATACTTCATGAAACGTATTATATACTACCTAATTTTTGCTATCAGCATTTTTACACAATCAGATAGTTTTGCCATGCACCTGATAGGAGGACAAATGACCTATCAAAGCGTACCAAATAATCCAAACCAATATTTGATTACCTATAAAATGTACCGCGATTGTAGTGGAATATCATTTTGTAATTGTGCACCAGGACCACTCTCAAGTTCATGTACAGTTAGCTTAAGCATCACAGGCGCTCAGACACCATGTTCAGGTGTTTCTTATGGAAGTGTTACACTGCCCATAGTAACTGCTGGCAGTGGTTATGATATAATACAATTATGTAATACGTCAAAAACAATTTGCTCCAATTGTGGAACACGCACACCTGGAAGTTTTACTCCGGGAATTGAAGTGTATTTATTTCAAGGTATTGTTAATTTATCTGCGTTACCTTCAAGTTGTTGTTTAGTGAATATTGGATTTTCTGATTGTTGCAGAAACAATGCAAATACCATTCTAGCTAATCCTACCAGTTTGAATTATTATGTTGGTATTACTATCAATAGGTGTTTAACAAATCCAAATAACTCAGCTAATTTTAACAACGAACCCGAGTTTGTTGTCAGACAAGGATATGATCAAATTATAGATTTAAGTGCTACCGATCCAGATGGAGATTCACTTAGCTATCATTTTTCTCCATCTAAAACTGGCCCTACATCAGCAGCACCTTATTTAGCTCCATATAGTCCTAATCTACCTTTCCCATACTTAGGAATTCCTGGGCAATCTCCTCCTTTGCTTCCTCCATTTGGAATTCAATTAAACTCAGTAACGGGTCAATTAAGATTCAGAAGTATAAACAATTGGGTATCTAATTTAGCTATTGAAGTAAAAGAATGGAGGCGTATTAATGGCGTGATGACTTATATAGGAAGCGTGATCCGTGACCATCAGTTTTACTGTGTAACAACTAATGCCAATAATTCCCCTAACATAAAAACTTTTAATTCAGCAGGAACGATTTATGATCCCAATTATCAAATTACAGATAATACCTGTCCGGGAGCAAATATTTGTAGAACATTTGTTGCCACCGATTTGGACCCAACTGATACGACTGATTTAACAATTTCAAGCAATGCCTACTCTCTAAGCAATTTTAGTTTTACTCGATTATATGATAGTGCAACTAGAGCAATCAATGGACCTTTATTTGACTCGGTTAGAATATGCTGGACACCGAGTACTACACACTCCTCAAACAATCCATATATTTTTACTCTTACTGCTACAGATAGAAAATGTTCTATAAAAGGAAAATCAACTTTATCCTATTCAATATATGTAGGGAGTGTTCCTCAAGCCAAGATCAATAAAAAAGTTACTGGTTTATTAAGCAGAAAATTCACTTATTCAAAAACCAATTCCACACCCAATAACCCCAATTCAACAGTTTGGCAAATTGAGAGCATTCCTGGATCAAATAACTATACCAATATCATTGGAGATTCAATTGAGTACAATTTCCCACAAATTGGATTTTATAGAATTAGATTGGGATTAAACTCTTCTTGTAATACCAGTTGGATATTGGATTCATTAGCTATTGGAGGATTCAATATCATGTCAGTTAATGAAAAAGGAATTAACTGCAGAGGTATTTCAACTGGTTTTATTAAACTAGCGGCATTAGGTGGAACAGCCCCATATCAGTTTAAACTCAACAATGGAACATATACCGCTGTTGATTCGTTTTCGAACCTTGCAGCAGGCAATTATTGGGCCTATGCTAGAGATGCCAATAATCTAAGAGATAGCATTCTGATTACTTTATATCAGCCCGCAAATGCCATTGCCTTAAGTATCATTGAAAAGAAAATTGTTACCTGTTCAGGTGATTCCAATGCAAGTATCATTCTGGGTGCCAATTTTGCAACAGGATTCAAACGTTTCAAAATGGGTAACGGAAATTTTCAGGATTCAGCAAGGTTTACAAATTTCAAATCAGGCACATATCTTTTTACAGTTATTGACTCACTAGGCTGCACCAATTCAAGTTCCATTCCATTTATTGAACCATTACCAATTACAGTAAGTAATAGTCTTGGAAATAGAATTGCTTGTAAAGGCGATTCAAGTGGAAGTATACAATTTGTAGCCTCAGGAGGAATCAGTCCTTATACCTTTAAATTTGATACAGCAAGTGTATTTAGCAATAATAATTTATTCAATGGTTTATTTCCAGGAACAAGATTTTATCAGGTTAAAGACAACAATTCATGTGTTCGAAACTTTAGTATCACACATACTGAACCCGCTATCAAATTAACAGCAAGTATCAATGCTATACAACCCATTTGTGCCAACACAAAAGGTATTGTTCAAATAAACGGCAATGGAGGAAATACACCTTATTCCTATGGTGTTTTTAATACAACATCCGGCTCCAATTCTACTATAGGAAATCTTAATGCTGGTACTTATACCTTTTATATTAAAGACTCCAATAATTGTCAAATCAATTTCCAAAATATCACAATCAATAGTGCGCCAACTAGTGGAGTTAATTTGAGTTTCACCAAAAAGAATGCATTCTGTTTTGGATCGGCCTCTGGAGAAATCACCCTATCAGGAAATGGAGGCAAAAGGCCTTATCAGTTTAAAATTGATAGCCTTAGTTATACAACAGATTCTATATTTCAAAATGTATATGCAGGTTTACATCAATTGTATGTGCGTGATTCTAGCGGCTGTGTAGCTAGTGATACAACTCATATTTCGCAAAATGCAAGTATGACATTAAGTGTAAGCTCGTTTAACAATGTTACTTGCAAAGGTGATTCAAATGGCTTTATCTTTTTATTAGCAGGTGGAGGAAAAGCGCCATATAGCTATCGTATAGATAGCGGGAACTTCCAAAGTAGTCCGAGTTTTAGTGGACTTAAAGCAGGTATACATTATTTACAAGTAAAAGACTCCAATGCTTGTATAAAAACAATTAATTATACCATCCAAGAACCCAATCTTGCCTTATCTGCGAACTTACTTATTAACCAACCCAATTGTAACTTAAGCAAAGGACAAGCTGTGTTTACGCCATTGGGAGGAACTCCACCATATACCTATGGAATAGTAAATGGAAACTCTTCATTTAATTCTACCATCAACAACCTGAATCCAGGAACCTATTCTTTTTATATAAAAGATGATAACAATTGTCAAGTACAGTTTCCAAACAGAACTGTTCTGAATGCACCGCCCAATGTGAGTTTCAGCCTAGTTAAAAAAGATGCATATTGTTATGGATCCAATACAGGTGAAATAAAAGTAAGTGGCAGTGGTGGAAAATCGCCTTATACCTATCGAGTTAATTCAGGAGTTTATCAAAGTGATAGCATCATTAGAAACTTATATGCTGGAAAATACCGTGTAACTATAAAAGATTCAGTTGGCTGTTTGTATTTCGATTCCATTCAAATCAACCAAAATCAAGCCATTCAAATTACAGTAAGTGGCAGTACAAGAATTGCATGTAAAGGTGATTCAAGCGCCAGCATTAATGTTTCAGCATCAAATGGTGCAGGTAATTATTTGTTTAGTTTAGACAATTCAACTTATCAATCAAACCAAGTTTTCAGTAATTTGAAGGCAGGGTTAAAAGTCATTAGTGTGAAGGATTCTGACAACTGCAGTCATGCTATCAATTATACCATTAGCGAACCACTAATAAAACTCTCGGTAACAGCCAGTGTCAATCAGACAATTTGTGATTATCAGAAATCATCTATTACATTGAATACCTCAGGTGGAAACCTCCCTTATTCTTTCACAGTGAATAATTCAACACCTACATCAAACCCTCAATTCACCAATCTTGACCAGGGTACCTATTCATTTGTTGTGACTGATAGCAACGGATGTAGTATCAATCTAGAAAGAAATATCAATGCACCTTTATCAAGTTTAAAAACGAAAATCAATAGTAAACATATCAATTGCTTTGGCATGCAAAATGGTGAATTGACTGTGAGTGCAAGTGGAGCTCCAAAACCATATGTTTTTAAAATCAATAATGGAAATTTTTCATTGGATTCTACTTTCAAAAATCTTGCTGCTGGCACATATACAATCACAACTCGAGATGGATTGGGATGTATCGTTGAAGAAAGTAAAACCATCAATCAGGAAGCAAAAATTACAAGTACAATAACTGCAACTGGTAATAGTTGTTTAGGCGCTAAAAACGGAACTGCCTCTATTTTTCTCAGAGGAGGAAAATCACCATTTAGCATCACTTGGTTAAGCAATCCTACTCAAACAGGAAGCATAGCAAACAATTTAGAAAGTGGTTTATTAAGGGTCTTGATTCAAGACTCAGTTTTATGTACTGTTTACGATTCTGTTTTCATTCCATATAAACCAATTTATCAAGATGAAAAGATTTGCGCAGTTACTTGTGATACGGCTAGTTTTAAATACCGACTAACATGGAATAAAACGCCGAATAAAGGAATAGCAAGTTATTTGATTTACAGAGAAAGTGCTTTGATTGGAACAGTACCATTTAGTGATATACCCGAGTTTTTGGATGCCAATTATCCATTGCCTACAAATGGAATTGCTCCAAGTTATTATATTAAAGTGCTAGACAGTTGTGGCAATAGTTCTAAGTTAAGTGAGGAAACCAAACCCATACTCATGAGTGCAAGTGTTGGCGGAGGAAACATTAACCTAAGTTGGACCCCTTATATGGGAAGTAGTGCTGTGAGTTCTTATCAGGTATATAGAAAACTGGGAACAGGAAGTGCCATGGTAGTATATCAAACTTCTGTAGGTAACTTAAATTATACCGATACATTTAGTGGCACTCAAAATAGATCTTATATTGTTGAAGCCCTATTTTCACTGCCATGTTCTGGTGCAGTCAGGATACTAAGTAATCCATTGCATGTATTTCCTAGCAGTTTAAATGAAAGTAGTTTGTTGAATAATGAATATGTATTATTCCCTAATCCCGCTTCATCCAATATTAGCATCATCAATAAAAGAGGATTAAACCAAGTTAAGAGCATTCAGGTAACTGATGTTTCAGGTAAAATCATTGATAATTTTGAATACGAAAAAGCCCAATCAGAAATCAAACTCGATATCCAGCAATATGCCAACGGTTCGTATTTTGTTATTCTGATTTTAGATAACGGAATGAAAGTAAACCTGCCACTTCAGAAGAGATTGTAATCAAACAAAAAAGCCATTGCGAATTGAAATTGCAATGGCTTTTTTGATGTTGTTATTTGATGAAATTAATTATCGTATCCCAAATTTGGAGCCAACCATTTTTCTATGAATTCTACTGTTTGTCCTTTGCGTTTAGCATAGTCTTCTACTTGGTCTTTTTGAATTTTACCTACACCAAAATATTTCGACTCTGGATGTGAGAAATAATAACCACTTACTGCAGCAGCAGGATACATGGCATAACTTTCTGTTAAATGAATTCCAATAGCTTTTTCAGCATCCAATAATTCAAACAACAAACCTTTTTCAGTATGATCTGGGCAAGCAGGATAACCTGGTGCAGGTCTGATTCCGCGGTATTCTTCTTTGATTAAATCTTCACTGCTTAAGTTTTCAGATGCATCATAACCCCAAAATTCTTTGCGAACCAATTCGTGCATTTTTTCCGCGAATGCTTCTGCTAATCTATCGGCAATAGCTTTAATCATAATGCTATTGTAATCATCATGGTCTTTTTCATATGCCTCTACTAACTTTTCAATACCTATACCAGCAGTTACGGCAAATGCGCCCAAATAATCTTGCGCTTGGTCTTTGCTGGCAACAAAATCAGCTAAGCAATGGTAATTTTGCCCATCCGCTTTTTCATTTTGTTGTCTGATAAAATGAAATACTTCGGTCTTTCCATTTACATCCAATTCAACATCATCACCATTTCTATTTGCAGGCCAGAAACCTATGACAGCTTTTGCTCCCAACAATTTCTCGTTGATAACTTTATCCAACATGGCATTGGCATCATGGAATAATTTGGTGGCTTCTTTTCCAATGATTTCATCTTCTAAAATCTTAGGAAATCTTCCACTCAATTCCCATGTTGCAAAGAAGGGTGTCCAGTCGATATAATTTCTCAAATCTTCCAATGGAAAATCTTCAAACACTTTTGTTCCCAAGAAACTTGGTTTAACAATGTTTGCTTTATTTACAGTAACAGCAGCTTCTCTTGCTCTATTGATTGGGGTATAGTTTTTATCACGTTTTCTGTTTTTGTATTCCTCTCTATACTGACTATAATCTGCCTTCATTTTTTCATGATAAGCAGCGCCATGTTCTTTGCTAATTAAACTTTGAACCACAGGAACACTCTTACTTGCATCAATTACATGTACTACAGAACCACTATAATGCGGGTCGATTTTTACCGCAGTGTGTACGCGACTGGTTGTTGCTCCACCAATCAACAATGGAATCTTTAAACCCATACGTTCCATCTCTTTAGCAACACCCACCATCTCATCTAAACTAGGAGTAATCAAACCACTTAAACCAATGGCATCTACCTTTTCTTCAACTGCTTTAGCAATAATTTTTTCAGTTGGCACCATCACACCCATATCGATGATATCAAAATTATTACAAGCCAAAACCACACCAACAATATTCTTTCCGATATCATGCACATCGCCCTTTACTGTGGCCATTAACACCTTACCTTGAGCATTACTCATGTTACCACTTGCACGCTTTTCTTCTTCCATATAAGGCATGAGATAGGCAACAGCCTTCTTCATTACCCTTGCACTTTTTACTACTTGAGGTAAGAACATTTTACCAGAACCAAATAGATCTCCAACGATATTCATTCCACTCATCAGTGGACCTTCAATCACATCTAAAGGACGAGGATATTTCTGACGAGCCTCTTCTGTATCTGCATCAATATAATCAACAATACCTTTAACAAGGGCATGTGATAATCTATCTTCAACAGGTCTACTTCTCCATTCTTCATCTACTTTTTCTTGTTTACCTTTTTGCTTAACCGATTCAGCAAATTCCAATAAACGTTCGGTGGCGTCTTCTCTTCTATCTAACAATACATCTTCAACTCTTTCTAATAAGTCTTTAGGAATATCATCATAAACCTCCAACATACTTGGATTTACAATACCCATATCCATCCCATTTTTGATGGCATGATACAAGAAAGCAGAGTGCATAGCTTCGCGAACTGCGTTGTTTCCTCTAAAAGAAAAAGACACATTCGACACACCACCACTTACATGTGCACCTGGGAGATTTTCACGAATCCATTTGGTAGCATTAAAGAAGTCGAGTGCATTTTTTCTATGCTCCTCCATACCTGTTCCCACTGGGAAAATATTGGGATCGAAAATGATATCACCTGGATAAAACTTTACCTTTTCTACTAAGATGCGATAGGCTCTTTCACAAATCTGAATTCTTCTTTCATAGGTATCGGCTTGACCTTGTTCATCGAAAGCCATTACAATGGTGGCAGCACCATATCTTTTGATTTTTTTTGCCTGATAAATAAACTCTTCCTCACCACCCTTTAATGAAATAGAATTCACCACACATTTACCTTGAACTACCTTTAAACCCGCCTCAATAATGGGCCATTTAGAGGAGTCAATCATAACAGGAACACGAGCGATATCTGGCTCAGCAGCAATTAAATTCAGGAATCTGGTCATGGCTTCTACCCCATCTAACATCCCTTCATCCATGTTTACATCAATGATTTGGGCACCACCTTCAACTTGTTCGCGAGCAATTGAAAGCGCTTCATCATAATTTCCTTCTTTAATTAAACGCAAGAACTTAGCAGAACCTGTTACGTTGGTACGTTCACCCACATTCACAAAATTCGACTCTGGCGTTACAATCAAAGGCTCTAAACCTGATAATTTTAATGTGTAATTGTTCATTTTACAATACTTTAGCTATTGGCTTTTGGCCTTCTGCTGCTGGCATCTGGCAGCTAGCTTCTGGCACATTTCGTTTATAAATTCAATTTAATTTTTTAAATCACCTTCTAATTTTACTATTAAAGAATTGATTTGCTTCTGAAGCTGAACAATTCTATTTAATATTAAATTTATCTCCATATCTTTAGTAAATCCGAGATCAATTGCAATTAATAATTGAGTTTCCAATTCAAAACTGGAACCCAATGCTATTTCAAGAAATCTCTTAAAATCATTGATTCCTTTTCTACTCGCCCCTTCAGCGATATTAGATGGAATTGAAATAGTTGCTCTACATATCTGAGAACTTAAACCATACTTTTCTTCCTTGGGAAAAACTTCAACTACCTTATAAATATCTTTTACAAGTTTCATTGAATCAACCCAAATAGTATACTTTTTAAAATCTCTCAAACCACTATTAAATTATATTTGCAACCCAAAACAATTCAGTAGCCAGTAGCCAGTAGCCAGTAGCCAGTAGCCAGTAGCCAGTAGCCAGTAGCCAGTA
>JBMLPO010000220.1:0-4411 GCA_049242065.1 Bacteroidia bacterium | reverse complement strand
TGGAATGATAACCTGAGTACCCAAAAACAAAAACACCACATAAATTCCAATCCGTACCACAAACAAAGGAAATAATTTCTTGGGTTTATCTGTTAATAATAAAAACGACAATAAAAGAGCTGGCATCCAAATAGCCATATTCTCTTTACTAATCAGAATTGAAAAAAAAGAGAAGAAAAGAAGTGTTCGATTGAACCTAATAAAACTCCAAAATAAAGCAGGAACAAAACAAGCGGCAATGGTATTATCGTGAAAACCATCTGCAATAGCAGCATAGATGGCCCATATGGAATAAAATTGTAATACAATCACAACTTGCATTGCCTGATTTAATTGAAAATGTTCGGCTATTTTTTGGATAAAAAATCCAGCAAAGACCAAAGCTAAACTTTGAAACAACAACAAAGTATAGCCACCAAACAAATAGGAAAATGGCGATAAAATTGGGACCCATAAACTAAAATGTAAAGACAGATAAGGCATCTGTTCTCTTTGAAGTATCAGGGTACTTGGGTAATCATGAAAACCAGCATACGAATACAAAGCTTGATTTGCAATACCAAAATCAAGCGCAGGTAAACGCAGTTGATAAAAGTTATAAGAAGGGATAAAAAAGAACAATAAAAAGAAAAACAAATGAATCAGCCAAATTGCTGATTTAGCATTTTCTTTTAGCAGATTCCGCATTATTTCTTCAAACCAATTTCGCGTAATCTTTCCAGTAAATATTCGCCACCAGAGATGGGCTCATAGGCAATAGGATTGGAATCTGAAATACATTGTGGTAAACAATCTAATCTCATTTCACTTCTTGGATGTAAAAAGAAAGGAATAGAGAAACGAGGTGTTGCCCATTTTTCTTTTGGAGGATTGATCACACGGTGCGTAGTACTTTTTAGAACATTGTTTGTTAATCGTTGTAACATGTCACCAACATTCACCACCAATTGTTCAGGTAATGCTGTAATATCAACCCACTCACCTTGTTTATTTAATACTTGTAAACCTTCTGCACTGGCCCCCATCAACAAAGTAATTAAATTGATATCCTCGTGCTCGGCAGCTCTTACAGCAGATTTGGGTTCGTGAGTAATAGGCGGATAATGAATAGGTCGAAGTATGCTATTACCATGATGAATCTTATCATCAAAATAAAATTCATCTAAACCCAGGTACAGCGCAATTGCCCTCAACATGTATTTACCCGTTTCTTCAAGTGCTTTGTAGGCCTCAATTCCATATTTACCAAAATCTGGAATTTCATCTACATATACATTTTCTGGATACTCGTTTTTAATGGGATCATCACCTTCCACAATCTGTCCGAAATGCCAGAACTCTTTTAAATCACCTTCATTTCTACCTTTGGCATGTTCTTTTCCAAAACTGGTATAACCTCTTTGTCCTGCCAAACCAGGTATTTCATATTTTCTTTTTTGTTCATCTGTTAAAGCAAAAAAATCTTGACAAGCCTTGTATAGTTTATCTGAAGTTTCATCTTTAAGCAGATGCCCTTTTACAGCAACAAAACCAATATCTTCATATGCTTTACCTAAAGCACTTACAAATGATTGTTTTCTATGCGCATCATTACTTAGAAAATCTGAAAGGTCGATTGATGGAATCATAAATTGATAATTTGTGCTAATATAAAAGAAAATGTATGTAGCTCAAAAAAACTACAACTCAATAATTAAATGCATTTTGTTTTCTGAACAGTTCATAGATATGATCAAACTCTCTTCTGTAGTATAGACCGAGCCCAGATGTAGCAATATTCCTACTGTATATAGGATCAAAACCGTTCTTATTAAATACTTTGGCTTTGAGGTTTCCATTTTTTCTGATATTGTAAGAAGCAGAAAAATTATTCTGTGAATTATCGGTAGAAAAGGAACCTTGAACTTCTAAACGATTATCTAAAAACCTACGTGATGCCAAGATTAAAAATTGTCGTCCTTTTGTTGGATCAGTTGCATTGAGCATATCAACTGTTAAGTCTAAACTTGGATCGAGTTTATTGAGCAGGCCTGCTGCTTGTTTCGACAACAAATCAGATACTGTTTGAGAGCCAAAAGAACCAGCCACATTGTTATTGCTATTGGTGAGAGGAATAAACTTTCCAGAAATCAAAAGGAATACAATTTGTTGGTTCATGAGCTCTGGCTCTCTTCTAAAATTATTGAGAACAGCAGCTAATTCTGAAGCTGCAGAACCATTCAAATTACTTTGTAAATCAGGAAAATTAAGATCGAAACCAATAAGCGGTTTATCTACAGTACCTTTGATATTGATGATACATTCAACTGGCACACGCACATTGGGATCGGCACTGGCGCTATTATTTACAATTTCACTTACTGTGGTTCTAAGTTTATAAATACCCACTATATCTAATTTACCTCCAAAGGGATCTCCATTCCATTCTACTGAACTACCTGGCTTCAACAAAAACTTTTTAGCTACCACATTCATGGCACTGAAACGGTATTCACCATCACTTAACTCATACTTCCCATTCATAAAGAAGTTTCCTTCTGGTGTATAAGTTAATTGCACCTTGCCCCTACCCTTGGCTCGAATTCTATCATCACTTTGTGCCGAAAATAACATTTGTACTTCTGCATCAGGAGTGCCTTCTATATCTAATGTAATTCCAAATCCAAAAGGAATAGATTTCTGTTTACCTTGAATTGAAAAAGAAGTATCATGATCAATAAAATTAATGATTCCCTCTCCACTCTCTGATTCACCACCAAATGGATTGATGATGATTTGCGTATTCTTTTCAGACTTGGATTTTACATTCATCATTACATTATTTGTATTACCCGTAATGGTTGCAGAACCTGAAGCATAAGCTTGTCCGTAGAACAAATCATTGTCTTTTGAGCTAGTATTCAAAAATTGAAATGATTTGATATCGTCTAAGTGAAGATTATACTTAAACTGATTGAAGCCATTGTGTTTGATATTACCAGAAACCAAAGCCCGTTTATTATTGACATCCAAAATATCAAAAGGTACAATGTCGATGGATTGCTGATTGAAATTTAAATTGGCCCTGGTAAAATGATAAACAGTCTTTAAGTATTCAATTCTAAATTTGGTTTGAAGTAAGAGTAAAGAACCTTCAAATTTTGGATTGGAAATATTTCCATATAGCCGTCCATTTAAAGCACCTCTTCCATCCATTATTTTCACATAATCCTTGATGAAGGCTTGGAATGAATTCAATTCAGATTCTTTAAAGCTGATATCAAAATCAATATCTTCTTTCATGATATCATAATAACCCACACCTTTTAGATTTTTGATTTTACCTTCGGATGATTCCACAGTAATCAAAACCTTTTCTTCCAATTCATTGTAACCTGTATTGATTTTGAAGGTACCCAAAGTATCTTTATCTAAGCTTAGATTTTTAGCCAACATATCACCAATGATTACTTCATGTCGACCCACATTTTTGTAGATGAGAAATCCATCTGTTAAACCACCTGGACTCACACCTAAATTGGGAATAAATTGTTGAAGTCCGGCCAAGTCAAAATCTTTTAAACTTAAACTGATATTCTTTTTATTTCCATCAATTGAATAAAGTCCATCTATTTTTATTTGTTGTTGATTACGTTCTAAAATCATTTCTTGGAAGTAGAGAATTTGAGACTTCAAAACCAATACCTCTCCTTCATTAAAATTCCACCACTGAGCACCCTTTCCGATAGAAGCAGAATGTATATCGGCCACAATTTCTTTTCCTTTGTTAAACAAAATAGCATGGTCAAATTCAGCATTGATCAAAGAATTGGTATCTCTGATGAACCACATTGATTCGAGTTTATTATCGGAACCATTTAATTTCAAACCTACATCTCCCAACAACAAAGTATCTTTTTTTCCAATACTTTTCACACCATACAGCAGGCTCAATTCTTTTTGTTCATTCACCTGAAATTTCAGTGTATTTCCTGCAAGAATAAATCCATCAGCCTGAATACTTCCAATACCACCTTGCAGTAAGAATGTTTCTGTAGAGGAGCGAACCTGACCTTTTAAATCTATCAATGAAGCATTGTAACCAGGAAAAAATAAAGGTGATATATTTTGTGTTGAATACAATTCCACTTTAAATGTAAAATCCTGTTCTGGATACTGTTTTAGTTTTTTCTTCTGAATATAATTAGGAATTACACCCGCAGCCATATTGGTTACTTGGTCTACTAAATAATCAAAATCATATTGACCTTTGATATAGGCATCAACATAATCACCCTTCAGACTCAATAACTTTTCAGCTCCATTTTGAGCGGTTAAATTCATGTTATTGATGCGATAACTGTAAGCATTTTTTTCGTAGTGGGTATTGTTGATTTCAATAGAGCCATAGTTTTAATCAAAATCTTTGAAA
>JBMLPO010000219.1:0-4618 GCA_049242065.1 Bacteroidia bacterium | reverse complement strand
CCAAGAATGCGTCTCGACCTTGCCATCAATACCATGTTTTGGCATGCCGTACAAGACCAAGAAATACAATTGAGCAATAGTAAAATTTGGAGACCCATTTTAGGAACTGAAGACTTATGTAATGCCTACTTACTGGCATTGAACAAAGAAGACTGGAGTGATATTGGCACCTTGAACATCAGTAGCTTTAATAGCACCATTGGACAATTGGCTGAAGAAGTAGCAGGATTTGTGGAGGAAAAATTCGGATTCAAGGTACGCCTAATCAATAAAGGAATTCAAGATTACAGAAACTATAAAGTGAGTACCGATAAAGCCTTTGAATTACTTGGCTTTGAAGCAAAAGAAACTTGTAGAGGCATATTAGAAGACCTCTATCAAAACATGGAATATTTTACACCATTTGAACAAGATAGGTTCTTTAATATCAATGTTTTTAAAAAAATCATGCAAACAATTTAATCTATACTGATATGAAAATTATGTTAACTGGGTCAAATGGTCAATTAGGCCGTGATCTACACGAAGTTTTAGTAAAAAACGGATATGAAGTCATTGCCTTAACTCATGAAGATTGTGAAATAGCAGATTTGTTCAGCATGAAGGAAATGATATTAAAACACATGCCTCAAGTCTTCATCAACACTGCTGCATTTCATCATGTAGAATTATGTGAAGCAGATGCAAAAAAGGCATTTAAAATTAATTCAGAGGCACCTGCATTTATCGCAAGGATGTGCAATTACCTTTCTATTAAACTCATTCATTTTAGTAGTGATTATGTATTCAATGGGAAATCAAACAAACCCTATTCTGAAAATGATATACCTGAACCATTGAACATGTATGGATTATCAAAACTGAAAGGTGAAAACTTAATCAAGGCATCTTGTTGCAAACATTTAATTATAAGAGTAAGTGGATTGTATGGAAAGTATCCATGTAGAGCGAAAAGCGGACTTAATTTTGTGCAATTGATGTTAAAATTAGCCAAAGAAAAAGGAGAAGTAAAAGTAGTTCATGATGAAACTGTTTCACCAACATCCACAAGAAGTATCGCGCAATTGTTGATTGAATTTTTGAACAAAGACTTACAAGGAACTGTTCACCTCAGTTCAGAAGGTGCTTGTACTTGGTATGAGTTTGCAGAAGAAATTTTTAATTATACCCAAACGCCTGTCAAACTACATCAGGCGCAATCTTCAGACTTCCCTTCAAAAGTAAACAGACCTAGTTATTCTGTCTTAGACAATAGGTACATCTACTCCAAAGGCTTTAGCAAAATGCCACATTGGAAGGAATCATTACATCAATATTTAGATGAGATATTATCTGTCCAAGCATCAGAAATCTATCAGGATGCTGACCTATTGGTTTCATAAATAGTAGTTTTTAAAGCCATTCTATCTATGCTATCATCCTCTAATCTATTTCACTGCCTAAAATACACTTAGGTGGTCAGATAGATTTCTAAAAAATAAGATCTTCAAATGACAAACAGGACTGGCAAAAAACAATTGCCAGTCCTGTCATTTAATTTTACAAATTGGCAAATTGAATTAACTTATATCTTTAAATTGTATATAGCAATCAATTTAAATAACAGCTTATCTCTGTTAACTTTTCAATCAAATTGTGCAAACAAAAGGGATCATTTGATCTTTGAAACAAATCTAAATTCTGAAATTCGAATTATTCTTTTTGGGAAAACAATAAAATATTTGACACAAAAGAGAATTTACCTCTTTAAAATTCTACAATTTATATAGTTTTTTCGGCATTTTATATCGTTTTCCAATCAATTTAAAAACTGAATCCAATCTTGAACGAGGGAATAAAATCAAGTTTTAAAACATAAAAATTAGCTTAAGAACCTTAACAATAAAGGAATTAAAGAAAGATTAAATAGGCAATGAATACTTACCTATCTTAAGAAAAAAAATGAAAAATACAAGGTTTATTGTCTTAGATAATTGTTCTTTCCAAAGTCTTGAATTGCCGTTAAATTGCTATTGTTAAACAGTAAAAAATGATCATTCCTAATGAGAGAACCAAGACACTAGGAATTGGAATAGGCGCTTCAGCTGGAGGACTCGAAGCATTAGAAGTATTATTCGAGAACCTTCCCAATTCCCTGACTCAAAACGTTTGTTTTGTTGTAGCTCAACATTTGAGTCCTAGTCATAGAAGTTTACTCGTACAAATTCTTTCAAAGGCATCGAACTTTCCTGTAGTTGAAGCTTCTCATCATGAACAATTGGAGTCAGGGTTAGTTTATATTACTCCACCTAACTTTGATATTGAAATCAGGAACAATGAAATCATACTTAGTAAACCACAAAACAAACAAGGTCCGAAGCCATCTGTTGATAAACTCTTTGCAAGTTTAGCAGAAGAATACAAAGAAAAAAGTTTAGGGGTTATACTTTCGGGAACAGGAGCAGACGGAAGAGAAGGTGTAAATAAAATAAAAGAAAAAGGCGGTCAATGTATAGTTCAAAATCCAGACCAAGCAAAATATGATGGAATGCCATTGGCTGCCATAAGAACTGGATTTGTTCAATATGAATGCAATTGTGAATCAATAGGAAAGAAAATAGAAGAGATTATTCAATTTAGAAAAAGAAATACCAAACAGAGTGAAAAGAGTATTGAAATAGCTGAAATATTTAACTTATTACAAGAGGATTTTGGAACAGATTTCAACCAGTATAAAATCTCTACCATCTTACGCAGAATAGAAAAAAGACTGAACTTCCTGAATTTAAAAAGTTTAAAAGAATACAGAATATATTTAACAGAAAACAATGAAGAGAAATTCATTTTATTTCAAAGTTTTTTAATTGGGGTTACTAGTTTTTACAGAGACAATATTTCTTTTAAAAGTTTAGAAGTTGAGATTGAAAAGAGAATTAAAAATGGTGAAATTAAAGATGAGTTTAGAATCTGGATTCCAGGATGTAGTACTGGTGAAGAGGCTTATGGCATCTGTATGCTTATTGATTATTTATTCAATAAAAAATACCATATAAGATCTGCCATTCAGGTTTTTGCAACAGATATATCAGACCATTCTTTACAAGTTGGAAGAAAAGGCATTTATGATGCTGAGATTCTTAATAAAATACCCAAAGAATTGATTCAAGAATATATCACACAAAAGGACCAGAATTTTGTAATTGATAAGTCAATAAGAAGTAAGATTTTATTTTCGCACCATGACCTTACAAGTAATCCACCATTTTTAAAAATAGATTTAATCAGTTGTAGGAATTTATTGATTTATTTCAATCTAAACATTCAAAGAAGAATATTCCCCATCTTTCATTATTCATTAAAAGAAAAAGGAATTTTATTCTTAGGTAAATCGGAGAGTATTGCTTCTGTCGAAGATTTATTTGAACCCATCAATTCTAAATCAAAAATTTTCAGAAAAAGAAATTTAAGTCAATCAAAAAACTTAAAACTCGGTTCCTTTAAACCTATACGAGGACTAGAAATCAACAAAGAAATTAGTTATACAAAACAAGAGCAAGCAAAGAACCACCAAGATCATATAAGAGATAAAATCATTAAACTAATTGAGCCTATTTATTTAATTGTAAATGAAAACTTTGAAATAATTGAGACCTACGGAAAGATTAGTGATATCATTGAGATTGCTGATGGTAATATGAACATGAATCTATCGAAATTGATAAAAAAACCATTTCAGATAGAAACAAAAAATTTAATTCTTAAATGTATTAAATCTGGCGAGAATCAAACTTGTTTAGTAAAGAACATCACGCTCGATAAAAAGATCTATAATTTTAAAATCAATGCTGGGTTTATAGCTAATCAGGAACAAACAGAAGAAAGAAAATCAGTTTTACTGGTATTTGAAAAAATTGAACTACAAAAATCATCTAAGCTCATCAATCAATCGAAAGAAAGCCAAGAGGAGCTTCGTTTAATTGAACTTGAACAAGAACTAGAAATAACTAAAATTCATTTACAATCTTATATAGATGAAATAGAAATTACCAATCAAGAATTACAATCTCTGAATGAAGAATTACAATCTGCCAATGAGGAATTGCAATCATCTAATGAAGAATTAGAAACTAGCAATGAAGAATTGCAGGCTTCAAACGAAGAATTACAAACTGCATATTCAGAAATTAAACACATCAATCAGGAATTAGAAATAAAAGAGAAGCAGCTTTTTGAGAGCAACAGTTTATTCCATTCTTTGTTTGAAAATTCACCTCAAGGAAATATTCTGGTTGATACCAACTTGGTTATTTGTTTATTCAATGAGCCCTCTAAAAAAATATGCGAACAAATTAGGCTTGGGAAATTAGCACTCAATAAAAACTTTTATGATGTAATTGTTAACCATGAAGATGCTGAAAGGATTTTAAAATTAATTGAAGAAATAAATAAGACCAAAGAACCCAGCAGCATCACCATCAAAACAAAATCAACTGTTCAAAAACTACAAACCGAGATTTATGTATTTCCTGTTATTTTTAATAATGAAATACAGTATTTTAATATTGGAATTAGGGACATCAGTGATTTACTAAAAAAGGAAGAAGAGCTATTTGATAGAGATGAGATGTTGAACTCACTT
>JBMLPO010000218.1:0-4161 GCA_049242065.1 Bacteroidia bacterium | reverse complement strand
CCAGTTGTGGCATTACTTGAGACTAAAAATCCTGCTGGCGCTTTTACAATAATGTTTTTATTCAAATTAATTCCTTTTACTCTAAAACTTTGAGTGCTTGAATTACCTGAATTACATTTTACAAAATCATTTAATGTCCCAAATGTTGTAATGGTTGGTAATGCAACTGTTCTTGGATTCAATAATCCTTCATGAACATTAAGATAGATTTTTCCATCTGTACCTGAAAATACAGTAACAACATCTTGTGTAAATGTGTTAATAGCAATATTATGACTAATAACAGTATCAGTAAAATACTGGCTTGTATCGAAGGTGTTTCCAAAATCTTTACTTACTCGAAAAGATAATCGACTTCCACTTTTATATCCATCAACTAAATCTCCCAAATCGTCGGCCGCTAA
Organism: Bacteroidia bacterium; assembly: GCA_049242065.1. GTDB lineage: Bacteria > Bacteroidota > Bacteroidia > UKL13-3 > UKL13-3 > CAISCU01. The sequence goes on along the minus strand of JBMLPO010000218.1, from coordinate 3,757 downwards.
AGTCCTATCGTTATTTCCTGTATTGTTTGCGTATGTTAAAACACTATTGGTATTTGTGTTTAAATTAAATTTTAATCCATTACTAGCAAGTCCTGCTGCAAATAAAAATGAGCCAGAAGGGCCATTGCTAATAGCATAGCTTGAAAAAAAGATAGATGATGATGGAGTAATTGGCACGTTTACAAAAGTATCTGCACCAGTGGTGCTTTTATCTAGATATACTGTAGGATTGTCTGAAGGAACATAAACATTTCCTGTTGAAGGGTCGGCATAAATATCTGAAAAAGCAGCTGATGCCCCTCCAATTGTAGTTGAATAAAAAGTATCTAAACCATTATTGTTATTTCTATATACTTTTTTTGTCCCACTCACTAAAATATATACATCATCTCCGTAACTTGTAACATGTGGAACATTAGCTCCTCCTGTTTGATAAGTATTTGAGATAAATGAATTCCCTTCATCTGAACTGATGTATATTTTATTGGCATGAACAATATAAATATTGCCATTAGCAGCCATATTAATTTCTGCTTCACCAGTGGTTGCCGAACTTAATTTAATACTCGGTAAAAAAGATTGACCTCCATTCGTACTTTTAGCGAAACGAACTCCTGAATTTCCAGTATAAACAACTCCAATCATTCCAAAGGGCGAAATGGCTATGTTTTTGCTGGTATTGGCAGCTCCTATTGAATTCGTTGTTCCAGAGTCACTAACAATGACTCTTCTATATTTCAATTGTGCATCAGCATTTGAAAAACATATTAAAAACAAAAAGAAAACTGTGATTTTTATTAAGGGTAATTTATTTTTCATATTATAATATATTATAGTTAATCAATAGGTTCGTTTTTTTACCTCTTTGTTCTTTTGAAATAATCTCCATCAAAGGATAATTATATGCTTCTGAACAAATCCCTTCTAAATTTGCCAATGGTTCTATGCGCATTTCCTTTGGTGCAGCATCTTTCCAAAAAGAGTATTTTAACTGTATTGCGTTTAACCCTTTATTGATAATTCGCATTTTATACATTTCTTTACCTTCGCAATTCATTAAAAGGTAAGATACCTCAATTTGATCATCTGAAAATCCGAGAATCCAATTCCCGTCTTTTTCTAAATTCCCTTTTTCAATTGAGTTTAGATTTTTCTGGTTATTATTTTCTTGAGCAGTCACTTTAAGAGAAAAGACTCCAAGTAAAATAAACAAACCTAGAAAAATAATCTGCCGCTTCATTGACATGTTTTGCTTTTTCATTTTTGTTTTTGTTTAAGTTTTGAATAGTTGTGATGAAGGCAATTTCGTATTAACTTGTAATAAAAAAACCTGACATTGTTACTTTTTTGTCATTTATTTCAACATGCCTTGATAATTAGAGTTTTTACATTCTAACACTTTATCAACATCAAAGAAGATTGCCTCTTTTCATATGAAATTTAAATTTTTATTTCTCTTTGTGGGATTCCCAAAGACCCCCAAAATGAATTTTACCCTTATCAATCAATTATTATTAAGATTTAATCTAAATAGTTAGATATTTGCACCTAAATGAGCAAACACGGAAAAATATTGGTGGCTATGAGTGGCGGTATCGACAGTACCGTTGCGGCTGTCATGTTAAGAGAAGAAGGCTACGAAGTTGTTGGTATTACTATGAAAACGTGGGACTACCAAAATAGTGGCGGAAGTAAAAAAGAAACCGGTTGCTGCAGCTTAGATTCTATCAATGATGCAAGAAGTATAGCGGTTCAATATGGCATTCACCACATGATTCTCGATATTAGAGATGAGTTTGGCGATTTTGTAATTGATAATTTTGTAGAAGAATATCTAGCTGGCAGAACCCCAAATCCTTGTGTTTTATGTAATACACATATCAAATGGGAGGCGCTACTAAAAAGAGCGAACCAACTCGATTGTGAATTTATAGCAACGGGTCATTACGCGCAAATCAGAAATGAGAATAATCGCTATGTCATTTCTAAAGGTTTAGATGAACACAAAGACCAATCTTATGTGCTTTGGGGTTTAAGTCAGGAAAGCTTGGCTAGAACACGTTTTCCTTTGGGTGGTTTTCATAAATCGGATATCAAACAAATGGCTATAGACCGTGGATTTACCGAATTGGCTAAAAAGAGTGAAAGCTACGAAATTTGCTTTGTTCCAGATAATGACTACAGAGGTTTTCTAAAAAGAAAAGTTGAAGGTTTGGAGGAAAGAGTAGATGGGGGAAATTTTGTAAACCGTGAAGGGAAAATTCTAGGTAAACATAAAGGCTATCCTTTTTATACAGTAGGCCAAAGAAAAGGACTTGAAATTGCTTTAGGCGAACCCATGTTTGTATTAGAAATTCAACCAGACACCAATACTGTGGTTTTAGGTAGGGAAGAGGAATTACAACGCAAAGGAATGTGGGTAAGGAATCTCAATTTGCAAAAATTTGCATCTATTGAAAAGCCCATGGAAGCATTAACAAAAGTGCGATATAAAGATGCAGGTACCTTTTCTATGATTGAAGAAATTGATCAAAGAATGATGGTTAGTTTTTACAGCAATGTGAAAGGAATTGCTCCTGGTCAATCAGCAGTTTTCTATGATGGAAATGATGTAATTGGCGGTGGTTGGATTCAATCTAGTTTTGATTTGTAATTTGAGCTTATCTCGTTTCCATATCTTCCTTTTTTATTTGATGATTTTTTCATCAATAAGTTTCATTTCATGCAAAAATACTGATGAAGTCATTGAGTCTTTTGGCTATGAATATATCAAATCAGATTCTGGTGATGTTTTCATATACAAATTTGATTCAATTGCCTTCGACGATAATACCCAAAGCATTGATACTTTTTATTACTTTTTAAAAGAAGTAAACGCAGGAAAGATGATTCAATCCAATGGCGAAATATTTGAGGTAATACAAAGGTTCGTTGGTAAAGTTGATTCCATCAATTGGGAACCTAGAGCTTCTGCATTTGTGCAGCTAAAAACCAAGTCATACGAGAGAATCGACCAAAACCAAAGAAGAATCAAACTGGTATTTCCAATTAAATCTAATACAATTTGGAATGGCAATGCTTATAATGATTTGGGTAAAATGAATTATATTGTTTCGGGTCCTTTTGACCAGAAAACTTATTCAAACCTGAACTTTAAAAATGTAATTGAGGTTCAAGAGGCCAATTTGGTAAATTTCATTGAGACATTAAAAGAAAAAAGCGCCTATGCGCATGATATTGGTTTGATCTATTTTGAATCAACAAAATTGAGTACCCAAGCAAACAAAACAGGTGGGTATTCTCTAAAATGTACCCTCATTCAGCATTACTAAAATCTCCTTTTATTTCTGTTTGATTTGATTTTCGTTTCTCAACTATGATTTTATTTGTTAATTGCACAAACAAGTATGAGAAGCATTTTATTATTCGTATTCGTCCTATTCTATTCAGGAATTCAAGCTCAAAAGAGTGATTATTACTTCATTGGATTTAAAGATAAACCTAGGTACAAAGAAACCATTAATCAACCCTTTTTATATATTTCTGCAAAAGCTATTGAAAGGCGTTTAAAGTATAAAGTTCCCGTTTCAGCAAATGATATTCCACCAGATTCAGGCTATATGGCGCAGATGCTTAAACTACCGCTTGAATACTGCGGACAAACCCGCTGGTTCAATGGATTCTTAGCTAAAATCCCGCAGAGTTTTCCCATCGACTCCATTAAAAAATATCCTTTTGTTGATAAGGTTGAATACCT
>JBMLPO010000217.1:0-3688 GCA_049242065.1 Bacteroidia bacterium | reverse complement strand
CAATCTGGCCAACATTTGCGGTGCTTTAAAACAGGCATTCAATTGGTGGTGGATTGGCTTTTATTTTGTAAAAGGAGAAGAATTGGTATTAGGTCCTTTTCAGGGTCCGGTTGCCTGCACGCGAATTGCTTTTGGAAAAGGAGTTTGTGGAAGCTCATGGAAGCAAGAAAAAACAATTATAGTCCCGGATGTTCATGCCTTTCCCGGACATATAGCTTGCAGTGGCGCCTCCTTGTCTGAAATTGTTGTTCCTTGTTTTAAAAAGGAAACAGTTTGGGCTGTATTGGATGTTGATAGCGAACATTTGGCCCATTTTGATGAAGTAGATGCCAAATATTTGGAAGAAATTGTGAATCTAATTCCTTAATCAATCGAAACCATTTAATAAGGTTTGTATTTTACGTTTGCTTCCTTTTTCTTTACAGAAGCAGAATAAAATGGATTTAAAAAACAAAACACATTTATTGGTCATTGTAGCCGCCTTGGGTTACTTTGTAGATATCTACGACCTCATTGTTTTTAATGTGGTAAAAAATGCCAGTCTTCAGCACTTGGGATTTATAGGTGATGCATTAAAAGAACAAGAAATTCGCTTGTTTAATTTACAGATGTCGGGGATGTTATTGGGCGGAATTTTATGGGGTATTTTGGGTGATAAAAAAGGCCGAGTATCTGTATTGTTTGGATCAATATTCTTGTACTCTATAGCCAATATTGCCAATGCATTTGTAACAGATATTACCCAATATGGAATTATTCGTTTTATAGCCGGAGTAGGATTAGCAGGAGAGCTAGGTGCGGGAATTACTTTGGTGGCAGAAAACATGGATAAAGAAAAGAGGGGATATGGAACCATGATTATAGTAACATTTGGCGCATTGGGAGCCGTGGTTGCAGGATTGGTTGGGAAAGAATTTAGCTGGCAAACTACTTATATAGTTGGTGGTTGTTTGGGTTTGGTATTACTCTTATTGAGAGCTGGAGCATATGAAAGTGGTATGTATAATAGTTTAAAGGAACATACACATATCAAAAAAGGTAATTTCTTATCTTTATTTACACGCTCCGATTTATTTTTTAAATACCTCGCTTGTATTTTTATTGGATTACCTATTTGGTTTACCATTGGTGTACTCATTAATCTTTCAGCGCGATTTGGTGATTATTTTGGTATGGTAGAAAAGGTAAATGTTGCCGATTCCGTGATGTTTGCCTATTTAGGATTATCGGTTGGTGATTTGTTGAGTGGCTTGTTAAGTCAATATTTTAAAAGTAGAAAAAAGGTTGTTTTAATGTATTTGGGACTCTCTTTTGTTTTGTTATTGGTTTACCTAATGAATACCCAAGTAAGTATTACATATTTTAAATTGATGTCGTTTTTATTAGGATTTGCAACAGGTTATTGGGCCTTGTTTGTTACCATTGCCTCAGAGCAATTTGGAACCAATATCCGTTCAACTGTAACCAATACTGTTCCAAATTTTGTAAGAGGCGCAGTGGTTCCCATCACCTTGAGTTTTGCATCCTTATCCACCTCTATGCCAATTGTGAATGCCGCTTTAATTGTAGGAATGGTTTGTTTGGTCTTGGCATTTGTTTCAACTTTGTTTATTAAAGAGAGTTTTAGTAAAGACCTCAATTATTATGAAATTGACTAATTGACTTTTATTCGGCATTGTTTTTGTTTTCTTTTGTTAAATATCATTTTATGAAATTTCTATACAGTAAATTATTTACACCATTTTTAATAATGACCACATTTGTTTTATTCTCTAGTTGTGGTAAAATAGAGAATACTGATCCGGTAGCAAATTTCACTATTTCTAATCCATACCCATATGTGAATGAAGCTGTAACTTTTACAAGTACTTCAATCAATACAGACCATGTAAAATGGACTTTCCCTGATGGAAAAACAGCTACTAGTAATAGCATCAATTATTCATTTCCTGCAAGCGGTTTGTATTCAATTTCATTAGAAGCTTTTAATAAAAACGAAACTGTTAGTGATGTACAAACTTATGATGTGAGTGTATGTATTTCTGGGAGAGTAATTTTCTGGGTAGATACTTCCACTTATAAATCGCCAATCAATATTGAATTAGATGGGAAATTTGTAGGTACCATAACCAATCCCACTTTACAAGCTCCAACTTGCGGCAATCCAAATGGTGTGACTGCCGAAATTTGTCCTGGAACTTATACCTACAAAGCAACAGATAACAACAACCAATCGTGGACCAATTTGGTGAAAATATCAGCCAATAATTGTCAAGTTATTAGATTAAACTAAGTTAGGAATAAGCGAACGAAGCTGATTTTCTTTCAATGTTGAACCATTTTCTAATTAGATAAATCTGATTTTAATGTTATCGGCGTTTGTTGTTTGATTGATTTCATATAATTTGAATAAGATTATTAAATAATAAACTCGGATTTATTGCGAAATTATTTGGTGTGAAGTTTTTCAAAAATTGTAAAAAAATGTGTGAATTATTACAATGAATTGAGGTATTCAAGATAAACTTTGCCTCTATTTTCAGCGAAGAAATCGAGGATTAACAAAAAAGCAGATTGGATGATTAATCCTAAACCCAGACCTTTCCATAAGCTTGAAGGATTAAAGTAAAGAAACATTCCAATACCCCAAGCCAATAGGGATATTTCTAGCCATTTATAGTATTCAAAATTCTTCATAACAATAATCATTCTTGGAATTTCCTCAGATTGAATTTTCGATTTGTTGCTATTTACAAATTCACTTACTCGTTTCAAGTCTTTTGGACTTCTGAGATAAATAGTACTTCCAATAGTAATTTGAATCAAAGCCACAAGCAATAAAGGGTAAGATAAGCCATTATAAAAGGGGAGTTTGATTTGAACTAAAAAGTAAATCGCAGTACTTATTGCTAAAATTCCTACAGTGACAAACAAAATGCTCTCGTTTTTTTCTGCATGAAAGTATTTTTCTAACTGATTCATATTATGATTTTTTAAAATTTGAATAGGTCCATAGGGCTCCTACTAAATCAATACAGCCAATTAGCCCCAGTACTGGATTTTGATGGAAGACAAAAACAAAAACAATGGACATGATAAAGAAGAATAAGCGTCCAAAAATGGTGGCTTGATAAAAGGCCCTTTGTTTATTTGAAGACGAATGGAAATAATAGATGCCCGTAGTAAAGGTAAAAAGACCTAAGATCCTGATCCAAATTTCTTTGGTTTCTTCAAATCCCAAAATGCTCAATAAAAATATTGGGGATTACCATCAATCCAGCACCCATCAAAAATAGATAGAAGCTATATATTCTGATGGAAAAGGCGGTTTTATCCATCATTAACTGGCCTTATCTTGAATTTTACGGGTGATTTTTACTACCAAAGCTCTTGGTGTAAAACGAACAGAATTGGCTAAAATCCAATTCATGAAACCATGAATTGCCACTGTTTTTCCTTTCATCATGGCTGCATAGCCATATTCAGCAACTTCTTTTGAAGTAGGTAATTTTCTGCCTTTTACTAGCCTACTTTCTTCCATGGCTGCAGCAGCTTGAAATCCACTTTCGGTAGCGCCTGGACATAAAGTTGTAACACTAACACCCTTGTCTCTAACTTCATTATCAATAGCCTCGGAGAAGCTCAATACATAGGCTTTTGTGGCATAATAAACAGCCATGGTAGGACC
>JBMLPO010000216.1:0-8655 GCA_049242065.1 Bacteroidia bacterium | reverse complement strand
CTCTTTCAATGGGCATTCACTGAACTGGCCCCCTCCTAAGTAGGCAAAGGAGGGGGGTCATGAATATAGAGAACACCTTTGGTTTTAGCTCATTATATTGTTCATTGCTTCAAAAACTCAACAGCTTCAAAGAATGCTGGCTCATGATCAGAAAGGTTGTACTCAAAATTTAAAGAGTTCAATAATTCACAATGAATGTTTGTAGCATTTCTGTATTTAACTGCAAAACCATCAGTTAAAATATCTCCCACTCTCAGTCCACTCCTTCCAATTTTATCTTGGTAAGTTGGAGAAATCCCTCTGAGAGTAGAACCCACTTTATGTTCACCCTTTTTAGCTTCTGAAGCAGCATCTACTAAGCGGTGAGTAGGTAAAATTAAATGAGCCTTTTGACTGATAAATAGATTTTTTTTGATATCAACTCCTGTTGCAGAAGCCTTTTCAATTTCCTTCTTTAATTGAACAGGATCAATTACAACACCATTGCCAATGATATTGATACAATGTTCATGAAAAATACCAGAAGGAATGGTATTTAAAACATATTTATTGCCACCAAATTCCAATGAATGACCTGCATTAGGACCACCCTGAAACCTTGCTACCACATCATATTGAGGAGTCAGTACATCCACAATTTTTCCTTTACCTTCATCTCCCCATTGAAGACCCAATACTACATCTACCATATTCGAATTCTAATCTTGTTTAACTAATTTTTTGCAACTCACACAGTTATGATTGGCGTCCAATTCAGGCTGACCAAATAAATACAAAGAGTGGTTGGTAATTTTAAAATGCATGAGTTCTCCCATAGTGGTTTTAATTTGTTGTATGCGAGGATCACAAAATTCCTGCACCTCATTACACACATTACAAATCATGTGGTCATGCTGACGAAATCCATAAGCACGTTCATACCTAGAGATATTTCTTCCAAATTGATGTTTGATGACTAAACCACAGTCGAGCAATAAATCAAGTGTATTGTATACAGTAGCCCTGCTCACACGATAGTTTCTATCTTTCATGTGTTCGAAGAGTGTTTCTACATCAAAATGTTCCTTATTCGAATAAATTTCATCTAAAATAGCAAAGCGCTCAGGAGTCTTTCTTTGTTGATGAAATTCTAAATATTCAATAAACTTTTGACGAACTTCTTCCTTAATTGGATCGCTTACAGCATTATTCACCTTTAATTCACTAAGTGTGCGAAGATAAAGGAAGTAAAAAGAATGAAAAAGGAAATTTAAACTTTGGGGAAAACGAACACATGCTAACTGAATTACAAGCATTTACCACTTGAACTAACTAACATCTACAAGGATAAAAAAAAGAATACTCTAGAAAAATCCTCTTATTTAATTTAAATCCACCCTGCTTACACTGATTAATGGACTTGCATCTTTGATAGCAGACATGATATTTTCCAACTGCTGAGTATCATGCACTTCTAAAAAAACAGAACCCTCAAAAGTTCCTTCATTAGAACTAATGGCAATGGAGCGCATGTTTACTTTTAATTGTTTTGAAATGATATCAGTAATGATACTCACAATTCCCACACTATCTATACCAGAAACCTTAATAGAAGTAAGGAAAGCTTTACCCTGATTAAGCGCTTCATGTGCCCATTTGGCTCTTATAATTCTATAGCCATAATTACTCATTAAACTGAGGGCATTGGTACAATTGGTTCGATGAATTTTCACCCCTTCACCAACTGTAATAAATCCAAATATTTCATCACCAGGAATAGGATGACAGCATTTAGAAAATGTATAATCCATATCCACCTCATTGTCACCTAAAATAATGGCATCATTTGAAACGGGTTGGTTACTTGATTTATTTTTCTGAGTAACCTGAATTTCGGGAGCAGGCTTGGTTTTTTCTGCCTGTAAAATACCAGCGATATCAAGTTTTGTCCTGTCTATTTTTTCAGTGGCAATAAGGTAATACAATTCTGAAACTGATTTTAGTTTGAGATTTTTACATAAATCGGTAAGAGCTTCTGAAGTAAAAGGGATGTGGGCATTTTTGAACTTTCTTTCTAAAATCTCTTTTCCCATAGAGGAAGCTTTCAACCTAATTTGTTTGAAATAATCCCTGATTTTAGCCTTTCCTTTGGCCGTGATGACAAAATTTAACCACTCTTCACTAGGCTTTTGTTTTGCACTGGTTAGAATTTCAACTTGGTCTCCATTACTGAGTTTATGATTGATTGGTACCAATTTATTATTGAGCTTCGCACCAATACATTTTACGCCTAAATCAGAATGAATATCAAAAGCAAAATCTAGAATAGTTGAACCGGCAGGCAATTTTCTCAAGTCGCCTTTTGGGGTGAATACAAAAATTTCATCTGAATAGAGCGCCAATTTAAAATCATCAAGAAATTCAAGCGCATTCGAATCCTTATTTTCAAGAATTTCACGAACCCTAGCCAACCAACTCTCTAAGCCATTATCGGCATTCTGACTGGAGTCTTTGTATTTCCAATGAGCTGCAAAGCCTTTTTCAGCAATTTCATCCATGCGTTTGCTTCTCACTTGCACCTCAACCCATCTACCCTTAGGACCCATTACAGTGGTATGTAAACTCTCGTAACCATTTGCCTTTGGTGTACTCACCCAATCGCGCAATCTATCTGGATTCGGGGTATAATGGTCAGTAACCATTGAATAAACGCGCCAACAATCACTCTTTTCATTTTCATATTCCGTATCTACAATAATTCGGATAGCAAACAAATCATATACCTCTTCAAATGGTATATTTTGTTTCTTCATCTTATTCAAAATAGAATGAATACTCTTGGGCCTGCCTTTTACCTCATAAATCAAACCCGCCTCATTCAAATCTTCAACAATGGGTTCAATAAATGATTTGATGTATTTATTTCTTTGTGTTTTGGTTTCGTTTAATTTATTCTTTACATAATTATAATTTTCAGACTCGAGGTACTTAGTAGATAAATCTTCGAGTTCTGTCTTGATTGCATACAAACCCAATCTATGTGCCAGAGGGGCATAAACATAAGCAGTTTCTGAAGCAATTTTAAGTTGAGATTTGGCACTCATACTATCGAGCGTTCGCATATTATGTAAACGATCTGCTAGTTTTATTAAGATTACACGCACATCATCACCAAGTGTGAGCAACATCTTCTTGAAGTTTTCAGCCTGAATACTTCTATCGGGTTGATCAAATACACCTGAGATTTTTGTAAGGCCATCAATGATACGCATGACCTTTTCACCAAATTTGAGTTTAATGAGTTCAAGTGTGATATCAGTATCTTCAACGGTATCGTGCAAAAGCGCACTGACAACTGAAGTAACACCCAAGCCTATTTCCTCAGCGCAAATTTGAGCAACTGCCAAAGGGTGCAAAATATAAGGCTCTCCGCTTTTACGCCTCATATTTTTATGTGCTTCCAAAGAAAGATTAAATGCCTCACGAATCAATTTACGATCTTGAGCACTTAAACTTCTTTTGATACTGCGCAATAAAGCTCTATACTGTTTGACAATCAGTTGGTTTTCCTTTTCTATCGAATCTTGGTGCAAATCCATGAGTTGATGCTGTGCTTTTGCTGTGAATCTAAGCAAAAAGTCGGAAAAACGAAGAAAAATGAAAAATGAAATTTGCGATTAAATAAGGGCTTGAGCGCCAAAAGAATAGATTTTAATTCATCTATTTTGAATTAGTTTTTGGAATTCTTATTTAGAGTCTTACATTTGCAGTCCTTTAATTTTTAAAGGAATAAAATTAGTTCTTTTTAACCTTGCGGATGTGGCGTAATTGGTAGCCGTGCCAGACTTAGGATCTGGTGCCGAGAGGCGTGGGGGTTCGAGTCCCTCCATCCGCACGATTTTTTAATCGACATGAACGTTACATTTGATAAAAAAGATGAACTGAATGGTACCATTTCAGTTTCCATCGAACCCAACGATTTCACAGCATCTTACGAGAAAAAACTGAAGGATTACGGCAAAAAAGCCAATATCCCAGGATTCCGCGCTGGACAAGCCCCTAAAGGAGTAATCGAAAAAATGGTAGGCCAAAGCATTTTACTTGAAGAAGTAAATGGATTAGCTAGTAAAGGTTTATTCGATTATATCGAAGAACACAAATTACATGTATTAGGTCAGCCTGTCATGTCTGAAGACACCAAGATAGACGAATTAAGCAAAACAGCATCTTATACATTCAGCTTCGATATTGGATTAGCTCCAGAATTTGAATTGAATATTTCATCTGCTGATTCTTATCCTTTTTATTCGGTAAAAGTTACTGATGAAATGGTAAATGACGAATTAGCTCGTTTACGCAAACAAATGGGTGTTTTAACCGATGTAGAAGAAGTTGGTGAAAACGACATGGTTTATGTAGCTTTAAGTGAATTAACAGAAACTGCTGAAGTATTAGAAGGTGGCGTAAGCGCTCCATCTGTTCCTTTGGCTGTTAACACCATTAAAGATGAAGCCTTGAATGCAACAGTTCGTGGATTGAAGAAAGGTGATACCATTCAAGTGAATATCTTTACCTTGTTTAACCATGATGAAATGGAAATGAGTCATGCTTTAGGTGTACAAAAACAAGGTGTACCTGATTTGAGCAAAGAATTCAAATTAACTTTAAACGAAATCAAAAGAACTACTGAATCAGAGATGAACCAAGAGTTTTTTGATAAAGTATATGGCAAAGACATTGTTACTTCAGAAGAGCAATTAAGAAGTAAATTAAGTGAAGAAATCAAAGGATACTTTGAACAACAAGCCAATCATTTATTAGAGCACGAATTATTCGACAGTTTAGTGGCCAAGCACAATATTAGCTTACCAGATGCTACATTGAAGCGTTGGTTATTAGATCGTCATTCAGACAAATTCAATGCAGACAATATTGATGAAGCTTATTTACCTGAAGCTGCTTATTTAAGAAATCACTTATTAGAAGAAAAAATTCTTGTAAGTAATGATATGAAAATAGATGAGCAAGAAATCCGTAATGCAGCAAAAGCCTATACCATGCAAATGTTTGGCGGTTACAATATGGGTAACTTAAGCGATGATATTTTAAACAGCATTATCGAACCTCAATTACAAAAAGAAGATTTCAGAAGCCGCATGATCAATGTTGCTGCAAGAAATAAAGTAAATGATTACTTGTTGAACACTATCACAAAAGATGTGAAAGAGGTAAGTGTTGAGGAGTTCAATGCAATCATTGCAGAACACAACAGCAAACACCACCACAACCACTAATCAATTGTTTGATTATAAAAACCAAAAAGGTCTTGAGTATTCAAGGCCTTTTTTGTTTTATGTATTGTAATGTGGCACTGCATGCATTGTATAAGAAAATATTAATACATAATAGTCTTTTAATTAGTAGGGCATTTTGTCAGTTAGATTTTTTGGCACGGCAATTGAAAATTTACAGGAATATCGAGGATTTTTAAAAACCTCTTCTATATTTGACTTAAGGAAAAACAATTATGAATATTGGAAAAGAATTCCGCAACTACGCGGTAAAACACAAAGGCTTCAGCAGCCTAAAAGTAGATGCTTACATTGAAAGCTCTATGGAGAATATGACCAGAACAGTGATTGAAGAGCGTCCGATGAACTTCAGAGAAATCGATGTATTTTCAAGACTGATGGCAGACAGAATCATTTTTATGGGAATGCCAATTGATGATTACGTTGCCAATATCATTCAGGCGCAATTGTTGTTCTTAGATTCAATGGATGCAAGAAGAGATATACAGATGTATATCAATAGTCCTGGAGGTTCTGTATATGCAGGATTAGGCATTTATGATACCATGCAATGGGTAAATCCGAGCGTGGCCACCATTTGTACTGGACTAGCAGCTTCTATGGCAGCTGTATTATTATGCGCAGGTGAAAAAGGAAAACGTTCTGCATTACCACATGCTAGAGTTATGATTCATCAGCCTTTAGGAGGTGCACAAGGACAAGCTTCAGATATTGAAATTACAGCTCGTGAAATTCAAAAATTGAAGAAAGAATTGTATGATATCATATCTAGTCATAGCGGACAACCTTTTGATAAAGTTCAGGCAGATTCTGATAGAGATTATTGGATGATAGCATCAGAAGCAAAGGAATATGGAATGATTGATGATGTTTTATTGAAACACAAACCAGAAGGAAAATAAGAAGATATCTTCCAACAATAGATTGGTAGCTACAATTGAAACAAATTAAATGCTACTGGTCACAAAAATGAAGGCATAAAAATGGATGAAATACTCTTTTTTATGCCTTTATTTTTTTTACAATAATTAGCCAAATGCGACATCCAACAAGGATATTCATTGATTTTTATTTACTTTTTAAAACTTATTCTTCAAGCGTATAGTATTGCATACAATTTGGAGTAATCAACAAGAGAATGTTAGTATTACAAATTATCTATATAAAAGGCTGATTAAATAACATATGATGTAAATAATCGTGATTAAAGGTTGTAATGGTATATCACGAAAATGACTCAACTTTTTATTGCAACTCTAGTAATAAAACAGAGAATAATTTCGCAATGAACCCTTTAGTATATCGTATGAAAACAAATTTACAATTAATTCGAAGCCTTTGCCTAGTTGTGAGTTTAATGGCTATGATTGCCTGTGAAAAAAACCTTGAAGATTCAGCAAGTACAAATAACATTGTAAAATGTACACCCAATGCCCTACCCGATCAATATAAAGCCGTATTTGTTTCGGACCAGATACCTAATCAGGTAGAACCCAATCCAATTGCAATATTTCAATTCACTCAAGGAATGAAAACCTATTCCAATACCAATTGTAAAAATTTACCAAATGCTTGTAGCACCAGTTTACGAATTCAAAACATATCTGGACGAAAAATGAGAATTGCTTATACCATTGAATACCTTCAAGGAAACAATTACTGGAGTTCTGATGGCTTTGCCAACATAGCTAAAGATAGCATTTTTAATGCAGGAGTGGTATCAACCAATTGCGGGTGGATTACATCAGAAGGATTAAAAGTGGTGAAGAAAAGTGTCGTTTTCGAATAAGAATATTCTAAAAAAAGCTAAACTATTCATCTTATCTTTGTAGTCTATATGGCTAAGAAAAAAGAAGATACTTGTTCATTTTGTGGCAGACCACGTAACGAGGTAGAATATCTTATTGCAGGATTAGATGGATTAATTTGTGAAAATTGTATTTCGCAAGCTCATAAAATTATCAATGAAGACAAGGGAACTTTTAGCAAAGAAACCGGAAAAAAGAACCAACAATTTAAGTTATTAAAACCCACTGAAATCAAAGCACATTTAGACCAATATGTAATTGGTCAAGATGAAGCGAAAAAAGTTCTATGTGTTGCTGTTTATAACCACTTCAAACGTATTACTTCTCAAAACAAAGGAAATGAAGTAGAGATTGAGAAATCTAATATCTTAATGGTAGGTGAAACTGGAACAGGTAAAACCTTGTTAGCAAAAACCCTAGCACGCATTTTAGAGGTTCCATTTTGCATTGCTGATGCTACCGTTTTAACAGAAGCTGGATATGTTGGAGAAGATGTTGAAACTGTTTTAACTCGCTTATTGCAAGCCTCAAATTACGATTTAGAAGCAGCAGAAAGAGGTATCATTTATATTGATGAGATTGATAAAATTTCAAGAAAAAGTGACAACCCAAGTATTACTAGAGATGTAAGTGGAGAGGGTGTTCAACAAGCATTGTTAAAAATCTTGGAAGGCACTATTGCCAATGTTCCACCTCAGGGAGGAAGAAAACATCCAGAACAAAAAATGATTCAAATCAATACCCAAAACATCCTATTTATTTGTGGAGGTGCATTTGATGGAATCGACAAAATGATTGCACGCAGACTGCAAACACAGGCAATCGGATTTAAGACTAATGAAATAGCCGAATTACAAGAAGGAAACAATCTACTTCAATATGTATCTCAAGCAGATATTAGAACATTTGGTTTGATTCCTGAAATTATAGGTAGACTACCTGTACTATGTCACTTGAATCCGTTAGATAAAGCAGCATTAAAGAGTATTTTACATGAACCTAAAAATGCATTGATTAAACAATATCAATACCTCTTTGCATTAGAAGGTATAGAGCTTGAAATTAAAGAGGAGGTGATTGATTTAATTGTTGACACTGCCTTTGATTTAAAATTGGGCGCAAGAGGTTTAAGAAGCATTTGTGAAGCCTTGATGATGGATTATATGTATGAAGCACCTGAAAGAAAAGCTGAAGACAACAAACTCATCATTGATGCAAAAGGTGCGGAAGAAAAAATGAAAATTATCCGCTTTAAAAATCATTCAGCTGCATAAAGAAAATCCTACTCCAACGAGTAGGATTTTTTATTGATGGTCTGACCTAATAGCATTTGAGTGTTTTAACAAATGCATAAACGAAGCCCTGAGTAATTCTCCCATATTTTTTGCCTTTGGAAATCTTTGAGAATTATAATGTGATGCCAATTCCATTTTTAATTTTTCTACATGTTCTTTAGGAGCCAAATCCTCTTTACACATGGCATCTAATAAGCGAACCAAAGGCCATTTAGCAGCTTTCATCCTACTCACCATCATAGCTCTTTCCTCTCTTTGGTA
>JBMLPO010000215.1:0-2912 GCA_049242065.1 Bacteroidia bacterium | reverse complement strand
GCCGCTTAAAATGAGTAAGGTAACCCAAACCAATATTTCTTATGAATTTTTGAAATCTGCTTTTGAAACCAATGGCAGATTTTTAAACTTGGATCAAGTGATTCAATGGATGAAAGAACAAAACGAATCTGTAAATGTTCAAGTAACCAAAGTGCCTTTTAGTCGATTAAATGCTTGGAAATTTGATGAGAAAACAGGTAGTTTAAGACATGAATCTGGACAGTTTTTCTCAATCGATGGAATTAAAGTTTCTACCAATTGGGGAAAGGTTCAAACCTGGTCACAACCAATTATTAACCAACCTGAAATTGGGTATTTAGGTTTTATTTGTAAAGAGTTTGATGGTGTTTTACACTTTTTATTACAAGCCAAAATTGAACCGGGTAATGTAAACCATGTTCAGTTATCTCCAACTTTGCAAGCAACAAGAAGTAATTACAAACAAGTACATAAAGGTAAAAAACCAATGTATCTTGAATACTTTCAGAATGCTACAAACAAACAAATTTTGTTAGACCAATTGCAGTCTGAACAAGGAGCTCGTTTCCTAAAGAAAAGAAATAGAAATATCATCATTAAAATTGAAGAAGAAATTGAGGTTTACAGCAATTTTATTTGGTTAACATTAGGTCAAATTAAAAAGCTAATGTTGATTGATAATCTGGTAAACATGGATACCAGAACTGTTATATCGGGAATTCCTTTTGGTGATTATTCTACAGAAGTCATTGACTTGTTCAATTTCCTTAGACCGAAAGGTGCCGATCAAAAAGTAAAAAATGATTTCTTGAATTCTGCTTTGAACAAAAATGCAGGCATACATTCAATTGAAGACATCATTACTTTTATTACCCAAAAGAAAAGCTCTTTCGATTTAGAAATTGAGAAAACCAATTTGAAGGATTTGGACAAATGGATAGTTGGTGAATCAGAAGTTTACCATGAAACCAATAAATATTTCAAAGTAATTGCTGTTGATGTGGAAATTGGAAATAGAGAAGTTGTGAAATGGAGTCAACCTATGATCGAGCCTGCTCAGGAAGGATTATGTGCCTTCGTTTGCAAAGAAATCAATGGTGTGATTCATTTTGCTGTCCAAACCAAACTTGAATGTGGTAACCATGATATCATTGAATTTGCGCCAACGGTTCAATGTCTTACTGGTAACTACAGAGAAGCATTGGGAATTGGTAAACTTCCATATCTAGAATATGTTCTAAGTGCAAACAAAGACCAAATTATATTTGACACTCTTCAATCAGAAGAAGGTGGAAGATTCTATAAAGAGCAAAATCGCAATATGCTAGTATTAGCAGGTGATGAAATATCTGAAGAATTACCCGAAAATTATATTTGGATGACTTTGAATCAACTTTATACCTTCCTTAAATTCAATAATTATTTAAACATTCAGGCGCGTAGTTTAATCGCTGCTATCTCTTTTGAATAATGGAAACTAAAATGAATATCGGGGTTATGGGTTGCGCTTCTATTGCTGATAGAATGGTACTTCCAGCCATATTACAAATGAATGAATTTAATCTAGTAGCAGTTGCTAGTAGAAACTCGGAAAAATCTAATTCTTATGCTTCTAAGTTTAATTGTGAAGCAATTCATGGTTATAATGAATTGTTGGAGAGAAAAGATATTGAGGCTATTTATATGCCGCTTCCAACAGGTATTCATTTAGAATGGGCTTTAAAAGCAATAGATAAAGGTAAACATCTTTTAATTGAAAAATCACTTGCTTCAAATTACAATGAAGCCAATCAAATTATTGAAGCAGCCCGAGCAAAAGGTGTTTTAATAAAGGAAAATTTCATGTTTGCCTACCACAAACAATTAGATGTTGTAAAATCAATTCTGAATTCAGGTCAATTAGGTGAAATTCATACTGTCAGAACAGCTTTTGGTTTTCCTCCATTTCCAGACTCAAACAATATCAGATACCAAACAGAATTGGCAGGTGGAGCTTTATTAGATGCGGGTGCTTATACATTAAAAATTAGTGCTTTATTACTTGGTTTTGATATTAGAGTTTTAAGCAGCATCATGAATGTTGATGATAAATTTGGTGTTGATGTTTCCGGTTCTATTATGATGACTGATTCTAAAGGAACCGGTATTCAAACCGCTTATGGTTTTAATCATTTTTACCAATGCCAGTTAGAACTTTGGGGTAGCCTTGGTAAACTAACCGCCCCAAGAATTTTTACGGCAGGGCCAGGTGTGGCTACTAAAATTATAATTGAAAAAGCGGGTAGTACAGACCAAATTGATTTAGAATCTGACAACCATTTTATTAATTTATTGAAACACTTTCATTCTCTAATAAAATCTGGTGAGTTTGAAAGTGAATATGATGAAATATTGGCTCAAGCAAGATTAATAGAAGAAACAAAATCTGCTTCAATTTAATCAATGTTAAATATTGTTATTATTAATGCTTTGGGTTTTGGTCGTGAAGTAGCTTCTTGGATTCAATTGATGCCTGGTTACGGGATTGATTTTATTATAAAAGGCTTTCTTGATGACAGACAAATAGAGAAGAGTGAATTCCCTATTTTAGGAACAGCCTCAACTTATTTACCCGAAAATAATGATAGCTTTGTTTGTGCTTTATCAGACCCAAAACTAAAAAAGGCATACATCAAACGATTTCAAAATTTAGGTGCATCATTTTTTAACTGTTTTCATCAAACTAGTTTTTTTGATAGCAGCGCAAAAATCGGAACTGGTGTTATTGTTGGCCCTTATAATACCATTTCAACAAACTCAGAACTGATGGACTTTGTTTGTATCTATGGTCATTCTAAAATTGGTCACGATTGTAAAATCGGCCAATTTACGTTTATGGAATCTCATGTTTCTGTTGATGGAAACAGCCTCGTAAAAGAGGAATTATATATTCA
>JBMLPO010000214.1:0-1644 GCA_049242065.1 Bacteroidia bacterium | reverse complement strand
TTATTAAAAATCTTCTTGATGGGAATGATACGTTTGTTATCATGCCTACAGGAGGTGGTAAATCGGTTTGTTACCAATTACCAGCCTTGATGATGCCCGGAACAGCTATTATCATTTCTCCTTTGATTGCCTTGATGAAAAATCAGGTTGACTCACTCAGGTCGCTTTCACATGAGCAGGTAGCACATTTTCTCAATTCATCTTTGAACAAAGGTGAGATAGCAACAGTAAAAAAGGATATCAATGCGGGTATGACTAAAATGCTCTACATCGCACCAGAAACCTTAAAAAAGGATGAGACGATAGACTTCCTAAAAACTATTGATATTTCTTTTGTTGCAGTTGATGAAGCTCATTGTATTTCGGAATGGGGACATGATTTCCGTCCTGAATACAGAAGAATCAAACAAATGGTGAAAGAAATCAAGGATGTACCTATGATTGCTCTCACTGCAACCGCAACTCCAAAGGTTCAATCAGATATCATGAAGAACCTACAAATGAGTGATGCCATCGTTTTTAAATCTTCTTTTAATCGCTCTAATCTTTATTATGAAGTAAGATCTAAAGGCAAAAAAGGTGAGGCCATCAAAGAAATCGTTTCTTTCATCAAAGCTAGAAGCGGAAAATCTGGAATCATTTATTGCCTCAGCAGAAAAAGAGTAGATGAAATTGCTGGAATCTTACAAGCAAATGGAATCAAAGCTTTGGCTTACCATGCAGGTTTAGATGCCAAAATGCGTGCAGACCATCAAGATAGATTCCTGATGGAAGATGCAGATGTAATTGTAGCTACCATTGCTTTTGGAATGGGAATTGATAAGCCAGATGTACGTTTTGTGATTCACTATGATATTCCAAAAAGTATTGAGGGTTATTACCAAGAAACAGGTCGTTCTGGTAGAGATGGTCTAGATGGAGAATGTATTTTGTTTTACAATCCTGCAGACATCGACAAATTAGAAAAATTCTTAAAGGATAAGCCCGTTGCCGAGAGAGAAATTGGGGAATTACTCATTTTTGAAACCCAAGCATTTGCCGAATCAGCAGCCTGTCGCAGAAAATTCTTATTGCACTATTTTGGTGAAGAATATGATGAAAAAGGTTGTAATGGAATGTGTGATAATTGCCGCCATCCTAAAGAAAAAGAAGATGCACAAGAATCTGCAGTACAAGCACTCAAATTAATTAAAGAAATCAAAGGAAAATACAACCTCAAACATGTGGTTGATATCCTAATTGGTAATAAAACCCATGAAGTAACCATGAGTGGTCACCACGAGTTGGAATACTTTGGTTTGGGTAAAGAAAAGGATGAGAATTACTGGAAATCAGTAATCCGCCAATTGTTATTAAAAGGACTAGTTACCAAAAATATTGAAAATTATGGTTTACTCAGCCTGAATGAAAAAGGCGAAAAGTATATCAAGAAACCAGAAACCTTTGAAATTAGTCTAGACCGTAAGTTCGAAAAATTTGCGGATGACGAGGAAGCCGGTGCAGAGCCAGAAGGCGTATATGATGAGGTAATGTACGATTTGCTAAAGGATTTAAGAAAGAAAATAGCAAAAGAAAAAGGTCTGCCTCCTTATATCATTTTCCAAGATCCATCTTTGGAAGAAATGGCGCTCAAATATCCGATTA
>JBMLPO010000213.1:5886-10878 GCA_049242065.1 Bacteroidia bacterium | reverse complement strand
GCAATTGGTATAGCAATACTGCGGGCTTTAGAAACAATGCCAATATTTATTAATTAGCAAGGCAGAAGATTGAACTGCTAACTTTTTAATTCAGTAAAAAACAAGCAAAACTCCGGCATTCATGGTTGTCGGAGTTTTTGTTTTTTAAAGGAATTTGTTTCATTTTGGGATTCTTCTTTTTGTTTAATTTTTTTTAAGTGACTGTAATGCAGTCATTTATTTGCTTTGGCATTATTTTAGATTCTTCTGGTGAAAATTTATCACCATGAGAAATCTATTTGTTTTAATTATTGCTACATCACTTATTTCTTTTTCTTGTAAAAGAGATTTAGGGAATGAAATTTCAACTTCAATGAATACTACAAATTTTGAAGTTTCTAAAATGAGTGAAATTAAAGTTCCAAAAGATTTTAATTGGAGCTTCACTAAGTCAATTCATATCGAAGTTAATTTAGAAGATCAGTCTTTTGGGACAGCTAAAAGTAAAATTCAAATTTATACTTCAGACCCATCTAAGGGGGAACAGCCAATTGTAAGTGGAAGCTTGGCAACTAATTTGCCTTTCCAAGCTACAGTAAGTGTGCTAAGTACTATTAAAGATTTATACTTAGTTAGAATAACTCCTGATAACAATAAGGTGATTGAAAAGTTATCTATTGCTAACCAGTCTCTAAAATATTCTATCAAAGCTAATTTGAAAAAGTCATTAGGTAAATCAGCTGGTCCAGATTGTACTACAGGTTGCGGAACCGTAGTAAATAACCCAAGTGGAAATTTAACTTACTCATCAGGAACAACTTGTTTAACAGGCACCGTTAACATCAATAATTTAACTTTACAAAATAACGCCATCGTTCGTATTTGCGGAACTGGTTCCATCAATAATTTGAATCTAAATGGAACAGCAGCTTCGCAAATTATTTTCACTTCAACAGCTAATATCAATTTTACTAGCAGCACACCAATTGATGGTAACTTTATTAATTATGGAACCATTAGCTCAGATGCGAATGCCAATATCAATATCAACTCAACAGGAGTATTTACAAACCATGGAACAGTGATGGCAGGAAAAGATTTCAATCCAAATGGTTCATCAGTTATTGTGAATAATGGATTGATTGATGTGGCCAATAAATTAATCAATAATTCAGGTTCAGACTTTACCAATAACTGCAGATTAATAGTTAGAAATGATTTTAACAACAATGGATTGTTTAAGAACTATGGTTATGTAAAATGTTTTGAAGAAACAACCATTCAAGGTGGTTCAAACAATGAATTCAAACAATACAATGGTGCTATGATATCAACTAAAGATATCCAAGTAAATGGCACCATCACTGGTTTTGGAACAGCTTCATTGATAAAAGTAAGTGGTCAGTCGAAAGGTAATGCACAAGGTTTAGTAAACGGAGCGCAATCTTATTGCGATGCCAATGGTATTGAAGGTCCATGGAATGCAACAATAAGCGGAGGAGCTATCCAATCGTGTTCATTATATATTCCTATTTCTGCTTGTAATCCCGAAGGAAATGGAACACCAACTTGTCCTGATTCTGATAATGATGGCGTATGTGATGCAAATGATTGTTATCCAAATGATGCCAACAAAGCCTATTGTAATGCCATTGCTACAGCAACATTGGCTTATGAGGATCAATGGCCATATGTGGGTGATTACGATATGAATGATGTGGTAGTAACTTATAATTATAATATCATCACCAACTCGAGTAATCAAGTAGTAAGAGTGGAAGCAAATTATGTTTTAAAAGCCACCGGTGGTTCTTATAACAATGGATTTGCAGTTCAATTTCCAGTTGAAAGAAGCAAAGTAAGTGGAGTTACTGGAGCAACTTTAGAAGCAGGCCAATCTAAAGCAGTCTTAGTTTTGTTCAATAATATGCGCACGCAAATGAATGGTTGGAATACTTATAAAAATTCTGGCAGTAGTCCGTTTGTGAATTATACTGTTGCATTTAATATTACCAATGGTCCCACTTTAGCAAGTTTCGGATTGGGCGCTTATAATCCTTTTATCTGGAATGCTACAGGTGGTTTCGGAAGAGGATATGAGATTCATTTACCTGGACAATTACCAACTGATTTAGCGAATCAATCTTTTTTTGGGACTAAACAGGATGGAACAAATATAAGTTCAGGTGATACCTATGTTTCGAATAATGGAAGATATCCATGGGCAATTCATATTCCTTCAGATTTTAACTATCCTGTAGAAAGAGCAGACATCAATACAGCCTATACCAAATTTGCTTCATGGGTTACTTCCGGAGGAGTTAATTTTAGCGATTGGTATACCAATTTAAGTGGATATAGAAATACCGCAAATATTTATTAATCTTTAAAGATACTTCAGTAGCCAATTTAAAATTTCCCTGACCGAAAGGTTGGGGATTTTTTTTTGCTTTAATGTGAGTTTTTAATGTAAAATGAGTATCTATTATTGGGAATTTGTCTCAAATTGAGCATATTTTTTGATTGTATATAATATTTAAATACCTGATAATTAGTTTTTTGCGTGTTTGGCATTTAATTGGAATAGGTATTGTAAATCATGAATCAAAATATGAAAAAAATATATCTTCCAATCTTCCTAGGTTTAACATTCCTAGGTTCATGCAAAAAAGACCTGATTTCTAAGTACAATGAAACAAACGATTCAGGCACAGGATCTACTTCTGTTTCAAACATGCAAGACTTAAGAGTACCTGCAAGTTTCGATTGGGCAACAACCAAAACTTACAATTTAGAAATTACATTAAAATCTGCTGACGATAAAGCGGTAAAAAATGTAATGGTGAAATTGATGAGTGATTCTTATGAAAACAAAGGTGATTTGTTGTTAAAGGCTGGTACTGATGAATCAGGAACCATTAAAACTCAGATTACACTTCCAGCTGGAATGAAACAAGTGATATTAAATTCAAGTTACTTAGGTTTGCCAAAAGATATCATTGTTGATTTAACTTCTTCAAATTTAAAACTACAATTTGGTGGTTCTTCTTCAGCTCCTATTAAAACAGTTGAGAGCAAATTGCCAAGTTCAGTTGTTTTGGGAAAATCAGGAGGAAGTAAATTTAATGTAGTGCCTTCTAGTCGCACTTGGAATAGCAGTGGTGTTCCTAATTATAAGGAAGCATCTAATGATGTGATTAGTCAAGCCTTGTTGGATAATATCAATAGTGCTTTGCCTGAAACAGTTGTGTTGCCATCCAATTCTCCTTTGTTAAGTGAGTCAGCAGTGAGGGTTATTAGAGTAAAAGAACTTGCTGATGTATATGTAACATTTGTAAGTGAAGGTGCTGGTTATAGAAACACTTTGTTTTATTATACATACAATGAAAATGACGAAGCTCCTGCGTCAAAAAGCGATATCGACAACTACACAGTAATTTTTCCTAATACTTCATTTAGTGGTTCTGGTGGCGGATTAACAAGTGGTAACAAAGTGTTTTTAGGTCGCTTTCCTGCTGGAACAGTAATTGGTTATGGTGTTGCCGCAGACGGATGGAAAGGTGGTAGCAATGGATTTAATGGTGTCACTGAAGGTAATTGGTTGGTATTTGGTGAAAAGAATTTAAACCCTGAATCTAATTCAAACTTAAAACAACACATGGTTTTATTAAACGATGTGGCAAATCACAGATTCATTATGGGATTTGAGGATATCAGAAGAGATAACAATGGCTGTGATCATGATTTTAATGATGTATTATTCTATACGACTTCAAACCCTGTTACAGCAATTGATGATGAAGATGTAACACCTCTTCCTGTTTGTGAAGATGAAGATAAAGATGGAATAGAAGATGGTGATGATGATTATCCAACAGATGCTAACAAAGCATTCAATAACCCAACTGGAACTGGTTCTATTGCTTTCGAAGACCAATGGCCATCAACAGGAGATTATGATTTGAATGACCTAGTAGTTAACTACAATTACAATGTTATTACCAATGCATCCAATAAAGTGGTAAGAGTTGAAGGTAACTTAACATTACGTGCCACTGGTGGTTCTTTCCAAAATGGATTTGGAGTTCAATTCCCAGTTGAAAGAAGCAAAGTGAGTGGTGTAACAGGTGCTACTTTAGAGGCAGGTCAGACCAATGCAGTGTTGATATTATTCGATAATATGAGAACTCAAATGACTAATTGGAATACTGTTAGAACTGGTGGAACAAGTCCAGTGGTGAATTACAATATTGCCTTCAATGTAAGCAATGGTCCAAGTCTTTCTACATTCGGTTTGAGTTGTTATAATCCTTTCATTTGGAATGGCAGTATGGGTAGGGGATATGAAATTCACTTGGCTGGAAAATTACCAACTAATTTAGCTAATACTTCTGTGTTTGGTACCAATAGAGATGGCAGTAATTTAGGAACAGGTGATACTTATGTGAGCAAAAACAACAGATTACCATGGGCAATTCAAACACCAGCAAACTTTAGCTATCCAGTAGAAAAAGCCGATATCAATACAGCCTATACCAAGTTTGCAAGCTGGGTAGTATCAGGCGGAACCTTATTCACAGATTGGTATAACAATACAAGTGGATACAGAAATGCTGAAAACATTTATTAATCGAAAGATTAAATAAATCAGAATAATCAATAAGAATGTGAAGCTGCATTCAAAAAGAAATTAGATCGTAACCGACTCAACCTTTACTTACAAAAATCCCCGTGCATGTTCATGCACGGGGATTTTTGTAAGTAAGGCTTTTATAAAATGCTACTGGCTTCTTGCTACTAGCTACTGGCTTTGAATTCAAGAAGAAAGAATGTGCTTTTGTACTAAGTAAGATTTGTAAAAGCGGTCAAGGTAATTTAGGCTTTTACATAATTGCCAATAGCTAACAGCGAACAGCTAGTAGCAAAAAAAAACACTGGCTTCTAGCTACTAGTTACTAGCTACTGGCTTTTGAATTTGAAAAAGTAGCAGCTTCATTTTTTAAATAAGAATTC